>JAJYSQ010000208.1 GCA_021793495.1 Actinomycetes bacterium | reverse complement strand
TCCGATCTGGTGATGGACCTGTACCTCACCGAGTTCGTCATGCAGTAGACCCCGTCATGCAGCAGACCTCCACGCGGCGATCGACCCTCGATGAGAAGGTGCTGCGCCAACCGGACCACG
This sequence comes from Actinomycetes bacterium, assembly GCA_021793495.1. Taxonomy (GTDB): domain Bacteria; phylum Actinomycetota; class Actinomycetes; order JAJYSQ01; family JAJYSQ01; genus JAJYSQ01. The sequence goes on along the minus strand of JAJYSQ010000208.1, from coordinate 4,565 downwards.
CTCCTGGTGGGGTCCGGTCACGTTCACCCGTTCGGCTCAGGTGCGCGGGACGGTTGCCGATGCGTGCCTCGTGACCACGAGCCAGGCACCGAGCTCCATCCCGGTGGCCACGGTGCGCGAGGAGGTGTCCTTCCCACGCACCCGAGCGGGGCGCCGGTCCCGGGGGGCCAGACCGGTGCTCTACGACTTCCGCCGGCCCACGAAGCTCTCCCGCGAACAGGCGCGAAGTCTGCAGATCGTCGCGGAGACGTTTGCCCGGCAGTACACGACCCTGCTGACCTCGACGCTGCGCGCCGTGGCACAGGTCTCCCCGGTCGGGGTCGCGCAGGTGACCTACGACGAGTACGTCGCCGGTCTGGCGAATCCGACCGTGCTGGCGCTGCTGTCCGTGGAGCCCCTGGCCGGAACGGCGATCCTCGAGTTCTCCCTGGACTCGGCGATGCGCTCGATCGATCACCTGCTCGGTGGCCCCGGGGCCGAGCAGCAGCCCACCCGGGCCTTGACCGAGATCGAGGCCGCACTGCTCCGCTCGCTGATCGACCGGATCCTGGGGGAGATGCGGTACGCCTTCGAGCCGGTCGTACGACTGCACCCGCGGCTGTCGGCGGTCGAGTACAACCCCCAGTTCGTCCAGGCCGCCGGCCCGGCCGACATGGTCGTGGTCCTGTCGTTCGAGGTGCGCATCGGCACCCAAGGTGCGGCGGCCACCATCTGCCTGCCGTACGCAGCGCTGGTCACCCAGCTCGGCCTGACCGCCGAGCGAGCCATGGGCAGCGAGCGGGAACGGGAGGCACGCGAGGCGGCCCGCGCTCAGGTTGCCCGCCGGCTGCGGGACGTTCCGGTGGAGACAGCGGTGTGCTTCGCCCCGGTCCGGCTCACCCCCGCCCAGGTACTCGCCCTGGCTCCCGGGGACGTCCTCCCCCTGGGCCACCCGACTCGGATGCCTCTACGGGTGACCGCTGCCGACGTCACCTTTGCCCACGCCGTGCCCGGTTCCCACGGACGGCGGGTGGCTTGCCGCGTCGTGGAGAACTCCGACGAGACCCGTCCCGAGGACCTGCTCGAGGAGGAGTACCCCCGATGATCCCCGTCACTGCGAACGAGGCGGCCACCAGCCAGCTCGTGGACATCGTCGTTGCCGCTGCCGGCGCGGCCGCAGGCATCCTGCCGCTGCCCAGCGCCGTCGCCCCGGGGCCGGTCGTCCTGGGGGCCGACTCCTTGGTCCTGCCCGAGGCCGGGCCTGCGGTGCTGGCCCGGCTGTCCGGGCAGGTCGACGGGGAGATGCTGGTGGTCGTCTCCGCTGAGCTTGGGCAGTCCCTGGCCTCATCTCCGCTCGGCCCCTTGGACCTGGCTTCCGCCGTGACCCCCGCGCTGGTGGCCGCGGCCGGCGCGCTGGGCGCGGTGACCCTCGAACCGGCCCGAAACGTCGAGCCGGAGCTCGCCGTGGACTCCCTGCGTGGCAAGGAGATCTGCGTCGGCGTGCCGTTGGTGGCCGCTGACGGGACGGTGCAGGCGTACTTCGCGATCGCCGCGGCGCTGCCGGTGGGGGTCGCGACGACCGGGGCCCGACCTGCTGGACACCGCCCCGGCCTGGACCTTCTGCATGACGTGGAGCTCGAGGTCAGCGCCGAGCTCGGCCGGACCCGGATGACCGTCCGCGAGCTGCTCGGGCTGGCCCCGGGGGCCGTGGTCGAGCTCGATCGTGCCGCGGCCAGTCCGATCGACCTGCTGGTCAACGGCACCCTGCTGGCTCGAGGGGAGGTCGTGGTCATCGACGAGGAGTTTGGGCTGCGCATCACCGAGATCGTCAGCGGCACGACCGTCGGCAGCGACGGTGGCTCCCGATGACCGTCACCGGTGGCTGCTGATGGGCGGCCGCTGATGGTCGGAGCCGGTCTCGTCATCCGCATGGTGCTCTCCCTCGCCCTCGTCCTGCTGCTGCTGTGGGCTGGCACCACGCTGGTACGCCGTGGTGGCGGGCACACCGGGACTCCTCGGCTGCGTGCGGTGGCCCGCACTTCGCTGGGGCGTACCACCTCGGTAGCGGTCGTACGGGTCGGGGAGCGGGCGCTGGTCCTCGGGGTGACGGAGCACCAGGTGACGCTGCTGGCCGAGGCAGACCCTGCGCAGTTCCCCGAGCCTGGCGCCCGCCGTACCTCTCCGGCGGGCGGCGCGGCCCCGGCGTCCGGTTCGCCGCGGGAGATCCCCCCGCTCGAGGATTCGGCGCTGGCCGGGTCGGTCCTGTCCCCGGCCACGTGGCGGGTGGCGCTGGAGGCGCTACGCGACCGGACTGCGAGGCGAGGGTGAGCCGGGTGCGCCACCGTGGCCGGGCCGGACTCCTCGGGGCGGTGACGCTGCTCGGCACCGGGGTGCTCCTGGGCGCGACCGTCGCCCTCGCCGGTCCGGTGCAGGCTGCCACGCTCTCAGCCTCGGGGGTCTCAGCCTCGGCAAGGCTGGGGACCGTGTCCCGGGTGCTGACCGCGCCCACCGCTCCGGTTGGACCCACCGGGCCGACGGCCCCCGCCGCCTCGGGGTCCGGCGCGGTCACCGTCCAGATCAACGGGATCAACGGCAAGCCCAGCTCGTCGGTCGTGGTGATCCTCGGGCTGACCGTGCTGTCGGTGGCACCGGCGCTGCTGCTGATGTGCACCAGCTTCACCAAGATCATCATCGTGCTCAGCCTGACGCGCAACGCGTTGGGCCTGACCAATGTCCCGCCGAACCAGGTACTCGCCGGGATCGCCTTGTTCCTGAGCCTGTTCATCATGGGCCCGGTGCTGTCCCAGATGAACCATGACGGTCTGCAGCCGTACATGAAGGGGACGATGACCCAGGCTCAGGCATTCGATTCCGGGGTGGCTCCGCTGAAGACGTTCATGCTGGCCCGGACCCGTACCGACTCCCTCGGGCTGTTCGAGAGGGCGGCCAACCCGAATGGTCCGATACCGGCCACCGCGTCGGCGGTGCCGCTGACCACGCTGGTTCCGGCGTTCGTGCTCTCCGAGCTCAAGAGCGCCTTCATCATCGGGTTCGTCATCTTCATCCCCTTCATGGTCATCGACCTGGTGGTCAGTGCCACCTTGATGTCGATGGGCATGATGATGCTCCCGCCGGTGATGATCTCCCTTCCGTTCAAGATGCTGCTGTTCGTGCTGGTCGACGGGTGGGGATTAGTCGTCTCGGCCCTGGTTGCGAGCTACCGGTGAGCACCGGCCCCTGCCCTCTTCCCCCACGAGCGGCCGCGCGCCCGAGAAGCGAGGACGACCATGACGGACACTTCGGTGCTGTCCCTGGCGACCCAGACCATGGTGATCGCGGCGAAGCTGGCTGGACCGATCCTGCTGACCGCGCTGGTGGTCGGGCTGGTCATCTCCCTGTTCCAGTCGCTGACCCAGATCCAGGAGATGACCCTGAGCTTCGTACCGAAGCTGGTCGCGGTCGGACTGGTGCTGCTGCTGGCCGGGAACTGGATGCTGCACCAGATGGTCGCGTTCACCCAGGGGCTGTTCAGCCAGCTTCCCGGCCTGCTCGCCCACGGATGAGTCGGTGACCCTCGATGTGCCCGCCGGGGTGCTGGTCGCCTTCCTGCTCGCCGGAATCCGGGCCGCTGGCTGGCTGGTGCTCGCACCCCCGTTCTCCTCACCGGCGATCCCACCGGTGCTGCGCGCCCTGTTTGCGGCTGCCCTGGCCTTGCCGGTGACCCCTCGGCTGGCCAATGCGGGGCTGGGCAGGCTGAACCTTCCTGGGTTGCTCTCCGAGGCCGTCCTCCAGGTGACCATCGGGGTGGTCCTCGGGTTCTTCACCGCCCTGTTCTTCGCGGTCCTGCGCTCGGCCGGCGAGCTGATCGACGTGCTGGGCGGCTTCTCCCTGTCTGTGGGGATGGACCCGATGTCGGCAAGCGAGACCTCGGTGTTCGGCCGGTTCCACCAGATGCTCGGGCTGATGCTGCTGTTCGCGGTCAACGGTCACCTGCTGTTGGTGCGCGGGTTCCTGGCCTCCTTCGACGCGCTGCCGCTGGGGTCCGGCTTCTCGTTGGCCACGATCGGCCGGCTGGCCACCGGCGGGCTCAGCCAGCTGTTCCTGGCGGCCGTCCAGGTGGCTACCCCGGTCGCCGGGGTCCTGTTCATCGCCAACCTCTCCCTCGGGCTGTTGACCCGCGCCGCCCCCTCGCTGAACGCCTTCTCCCTGGCGTTCCCGTTGCAGATCCTGGTCACCCTTGCGGTGGTGGCGGTGACCTTCCCGGCGATGCCCACGCTGGTCCGCAACCTCACCGACCTGTCGCTGAGGGCGGGCTCCGTCCTGCTGCACGGTTGAGCCGGGCAGACGGGAGCAGCAGGCGCGATGGCTGGGGACAAGACCGAGAAGGCCACGCCCCAGCGGCGCAAGGAGTCCCGCCGCAAGGGCACCGTGACCCGCAGCACCGAGCCGGGGGTGTGGCTGGCCCTGCTGGTCGGCGCCGAGCTGGTCCGGCTCACCGTGTCCACGGCCACCGGGCGGCTGACGACCCTGCTGGTGGACGTCGCTACCGTGATCCGTACCCCCGACCCGCACCTGGCACAGATCGG
>JAJYSQ010000207.1 GCA_021793495.1 Actinomycetes bacterium | reverse complement strand
TTTCAATGGCATCCCACGCCGTTCATCACCACGAGCCGGGCGCGGGAGATGGCCAGCCCGGTGGCGGTGCCCGGCTCGAACAGGTGCGGGTCGGCGTCCGGGCTGGTGATGACGGAGGTGACCGAGACGTACGGCCCGCCGAGCTGGCTGAGCAGGTCGCCGTAGAAGTTCTCCGCGGCGACCACCGGGATCGCCGCGGTGCCGCCCGGGGTGGTCGACCCCCCGCCGGTCGATGCGGCGGAGCAGGCGCTGGCTCCGAGGGCAAGCACGGCCAGCGACGCGGCCAGCAGGACGGCTCGGCGGATCGGGCGGGTACGGTTCATCGGTTCTCCTCAGGTGCCGGACGAGTGCGTCGGGCCCGCCGGGACGATGCCGGGCAGAGGACGCGTACTCCTCAACACAGATGAGAACGATTCTAATTCATGTCAAAGGTCGGCGGACGCCCCGGCGGTCACGTCGTACGGGAACGCGAAGGCGTCAAACCTGTCTGCCGGGGTCGGCGGGCCGAGCAAGAACCCCTGGAGGAGGTCCACGCCCGCGTCACGCACGGCCCGTAGATGACCGGGCGTCTCCACGCCCTCGGCGACCACCAGCAGGTCGTGCGTGTGTGCGAGGTCGACGATCGCCCGGATCACCGTCCGGGCGCGTGGGTCCTGCTCGGTCTCGGCCACGAACGACTGGTCGATCTTCAGGAAGTGCAGGTCGAAGCGAGGCAGGTAGGCCAGCGCGGAGTACCCGGTGCCGAAGTCGTCCAGACCCAGTCGGGCACCGAGATCCCGCAGGGAGTCCAACGCTGCGTGCACCGGGGTGCTCGCGTCGAACAAGCTGCGCTCGGTCAGCTCGATGCGCAGCGCCGAGCAGTCGATGGCGTGCGCGGTGATCGCCTCGCCGAACGACTGGAGGAACCGCGGGGCCACCAGCGAGCGTGCCGAGACGTTCACGCCGAGGGTCAGGCCCCGGGTGCGGGGGTCCGCCTGCCATCCGGCCAGGTGGGCCACCCCGGTGGCCGCCATCCACGCATCGATGTCGACGATCAGTCCGCTCTCCTCCGCGGCCTCGATGAAGGCCCCCGGCGTCAGCACCGTGCCGTCGGTGTCCCGGATCCGGACCAGGGCCTCCGATCCGACCAGCTTACCGGTACGAGCGTCCAGGATCGGCTGCAGGTAGAGGCGCAGCCGGTCTTCGACCAGGGCGCGGCGGACGCGCCCCTCGGCGTCCAGCCGCCGGACGGCTTGGGCGTGCAGATCGTCGTCGTAGAGCGCGTACCGGTCGCGACCGGCGTCCTTGGCCGCGTAGAGCGCGAGGTCGGCGTTGCGTAGCACCCCGGCCGGGGTCTGGTCGAAGCGGTCGGCGATCGCCACGCCGACGCTCGCGGTGCGCACCAAGATGCCCGCTGCCCCCAGGTCGTACGGCTCCCGCAGGGCCTCGACCAGCCGCCCCGCCAGGGACAGCGCGTCGTCAGGACCGCGCATCCGGTCGTCGAGCACGACGAACTCGTCCCCGCCGAGGCGAGCCACCAGGCTGCCGGCTCGAACCACCCGGGAGATCCGACGGGCGGCCTCGACCAGCAGCGCGTCGCCCACCTCGTGGCCCAGCGAGTCGTTGACCAGCTTGAAGCGGTCCAGGTCGGCCAGGACCAGGCCGACCCGGCCAGGTCGCCACCGCAGCTGGTCCAAGCAGGCAGCCAGTCGAGAGTCCAGCGTCGCCCGGTTGGCCAGCCCGGTGAGCGTGTCGGTGCGGGCCAGCCGCTCGAGCTCGGCCTGGGCACGCCGGGTATCGGTGACGTCCATGCTGTGCGCCAGCAGGTACTGAGGCACCCCCCGGTCGTCGCGGGCGGCCGAGCTGGTGACCCAGACGTGCACCACCTCTCCGTCAGGACGGACGTACCGCTTCTCGAACGAGCTGGTCGCGGACTCCCCGGCGAGGATCGCCAGCTCGGCCGCCAGATCGTGGTCGATGTCGTCGGGGTGGGTGAGCTCGCCGATCGTCAGCGAGGCCAGCTCGGCGACGGTGCGACCGACCATCCGGGCGAACTGGGGGTTGGCAGCCACGATGCGCCCGCGGGTCTGCTCGTCCAGGCTGATCATCGTCATGCCGATCGGAGCATTGTCGAAGGCCACCCGGAACTGGTTCTCCCGTTCGACCAGGAGCTGGGCCGCCGAGGTACGTTCGGTCACGTCCAGCGTCGCTCCCCAGATCCGGCTCACCCGACCGTCCGGGCCGGCGACCACATCGTTCCAGGCGTGCAGCACTCGTACGGCTCCGTCGGTGCGGCAGATGCGGAAGACGTTCTCGTACCCGCGTACCTGTTCGATCGCCTTGTTGGACAGGCTCGCGCACTCGTCGCGATCCTCCGGGTGCAGGAACGACAGCCACAGGTCGATCGTGGGGGCGACGCCGCCCGGCTCCAGCCCGACGATCCGGAACATCTGGTCCGACCACACGAGCACCCCGGAGGGCACGTCCCACTCCCAGGTGGCCAGCCCGGTCAGGGACTGGGCGGCGATGAGCCGACGCGAGGTGTCCAGCAGGGACGCCTGGGCTGCCACGGTCGCGGTGACGTCGGCGAACACCGTCACCACTCCGGAATGCCGGGAGGAGCTCTCGACCGGGACGTGGCGGTGCTGGATGGGCAGGGCGGTGACGCTCAGCCAGCGCCGCCCCTGGTCCGGGGTGTCGACCCCCATCACCAGGCCACGTTGCGCCTGGCCGGTCTGCAGGGCGAGGCGCGTCGGGTGCTCCTCGGCGGGCCAGGCGGTGCCATCGGGGCGCAGCGCTGCGAAGCCGTCATCCAGCCGATGGTCCCCGACCAGGCTACCGGGGGTCGCTCCGAGGATGGTCGCGGCCGCCAGGTTGGCGGCGACCACGGACCCGTCACTGTCGTGCACCACCAGGCCTGAGTCCAAGGCTTCGAACACGGTCCCGCGCAGCTCGTCGGCGACCTGGAGCTGGTGGCTGATCTCCGACCGGGACGCGGTGGCCAGGGCCGCCCCCATCCGCAGGGCCACCGCGTCGGCCAGCAGCTCCACCAGTTCGACGTCTTGTGCACTGAACGCGCCGGTCCCCTGGGCCAGCGCCTGGAGGGCACCGAAGATCTCGTCGGCATGACGCATCGGCACGGTCACCGATGAGCCCACCCCGGTTGCTGCGCTGCGGGCCGGATCGGTCCGCGGGTCGTGCGCCGCGTCGGTGCACACCTGGGTGTCCCCGGTCGCGAGCGCCAGGCCAGCCAGGCTTCCCCGACGGGGCATCCGCGAGCCGAGGGCGGGGCCGATCGTCCCGGCCACGCCCCGGGCGATCAGCTCGTCCCCGTCGCGCAGGCTCACCACCGATCCGGTGGCCCCGACCAGGTCGATCAAGGCCTGTGCCGCGGCCTGTGCCATGGCCGCGGCGACCGGGCCCGCAGCAGCGATCCGGCGCTGGGCCGTGGCAAGCCGTGCCACTGGCGGGGGCACCCTGGTTCGCCGTGCGGTCACCGGCCCAGGGTTGCAGATGTGGGTCGTCCGTCCAGCATCAGGCGGTCTACCGGTAGCTGTGTCATCTCGGTCCGGTACCCGCCGATCTCGATCCGGCGCCCGCGGGCGCCGGTGGGCTACCAGCGAAGCCCGCGGCGGACCGCGCGGGCCAACGCGTCCGGTGCCAGCGGCGTGGCAATGAGGAACCCCTGGGCCTGGTCGCACCCCATGGTCGCCAGCAGGGTGATCTGTTCCCGAGCCTCCACGCCCTCGGCCACCACGGTCAGCTCGTGGGCGTGCCCGAGGGAGACGATCGCCGCCACGATGTGCACCCGCTCTCCGGCGACCCCGATGAACTCCCCCGGGGCCAGCACGCCGTGCTGGGGGTCGTCGGGCCGGGTTGCCGCGACCAGCCGGCCAGTCCGGTGAGCCGGGGCGATGGTGCCGGCCGAGCCGTCGGACAGTCGCCCCAGGACTGCGTCCAGGGCCGCCCGTTCCTCCGGGTGTGACGGTTCGAGCAGGGCCCGCTCCAGCCGATGCTGGGCGACGACTCGCGCCTGGTGGGTGGTCGGGGCCAACCAGCTCAGAGCCGTACCCAGCTTGGCCGAGGCTGCATCGCCCACCAGAGCGAGCAGGTCACGGTCCTCGTCGTCGAACGTCCTGGGGCCGGCGGCACGGACGGCGAGCATGCCGACCGGCCCGCCGTCGAAGACCAGGGGGACGGTGACCGAGGAGAGGATCCCGAAGTGCGCGCTGAGCTCCGGGTCGGTGCGCAGGTCGCTGCGGGCATCGGTGCACAACTGCGAGTGGCCGGTGCGGATCGCCGTGCCGGCCAGGGTGTCCCTCAACGGTACGCGGGTGTCGACGGGGCAGCGTGAGCCACCGGCGGCCGCTCGGATCACCACCTGGTCTCCGTCGACCAGCCCGGCGACCGACGCATGTGCGCCGAGCCGGGCATGCGCCGAGCGAGCCGCGGCGTCCAGCACCGCGTCCGGTTCGCACGGGGTGCAGGAGACCTCACGTTGAGCCCGCACCAGGCGGGTCAACCGTCAGGTCTCGTGCGGTGGCGCCGGTTCGCTGGTCGTCGTCACGGGTGCTGGATCGGCCCGGCCGGCGCGGACCTGAACCCGGCCGACGCGTGCTGTCTGCCTTGCCCTGGTCCGGTCGGTGCCGAAGCGCGGTGCCACCAAACACGTGCCAGCCAGGCGGAGCCGTGGCAGGCTGGCCAGTGC
>JAJYSQ010000206.1 GCA_021793495.1 Actinomycetes bacterium | reverse complement strand
CCGCGAGGTCCCCGTCGAGCCCGGCCTCGTGGTGGAGGACGCCGAGACCGGTTGGTGCGGCGCCGTGGTCTCCTACGACCGCGACCTCGTGGTGCTGGAGGACCGCGCCGGGCGGCACCGATCCTTTCGGCTGGGAGATGGATTCCTGCTCGTCGGCGAGGCGATCCTGTTGGTCGCCCCGGCCACCGGGCACCGCCACAGTCGTGCACCAGGGATCCCCGGGGACCAGACGGCATCGGGCTCCCGCGCGGTGCCCGGACTGCGGGCCCGGGTCGCCCGGGCCGGGCGCATCTACGTCGAGGGACGTCACGACGCAGAGCTGGTCGAGCGCGTCTGGGGCGACGACCTGCGGGTCGAAGGGGTGGTCGTCGAGGCCATGGACGGCGTGGACGTCCTCGGCGACCTGGTGGCCGCGTTCCGACCCGGGCCTGGCCGACGACTGGGCGTGCTGGTCGACCACCTGGTCCCCGGCTCGAAGGAGTCCCTGCTCGCTCAGCGGGTCCGCTCCGGACCCCACGGGGCCCACCTGCTGATCGTGGGGCACCCGTTCATCGATATCTGGCAGGCGGTCGCGCCGCCCGTGGTCGGATTGACCGCCTGGCCGGACGTCCCCCGAGGCACCCCGTGGAAGGAAGGCGTGCTCGACCGCGTCGCCGGCACGCCGGGGTGGCCGTCCGGGACCGACCACCACCCGGTGGACCCCCGCGTGGCGTGGCGGTGGATCCTGTCGCGAGTGTCCAGCTACCGAGACCTGGAGCCAGCGTTGATCGGACGCGTCGAAGAGCTCATCGACTTCGTCACCGGAGGCTGAGGACGACTGCGCCCACCGCCGGCGTGGTCGGGGCAGCCACCGACCGACGACATCCACGACACGTTGTGATGATCGACAACCCCGGCGCGCGGTGGGAACCTGTACTCGCCGACATGAGACGGTCCCATGGGCCTACCATGACCATCCGAGGCTCGTCCCGTCTCGGCAGCGCGTTCCCGGGGCGGGAGCGCATCCCAACCGGGCCGGGGACACCGAACCGGCCGACCACTGGAGGCCATCATGTCCAACATCGGAGGGTCAAACCTCGGAGAGCCCGGCTTCGGCGGGTCTACGTCATCCGAGCAGCTCAACGAGACGGACGCACACCTGTGGGCGATGCTGGCCCACCTGGGCGGCATCATCCTCGGGTTCCTGGCACCGCTGATCGTCATGCTCGTGCAGGGGTCGAAGTCCGACTTCGTACGCAGGCAGTCGACCGAGGCGCTGAACTTCCAGATCACCGTGTTGATCGGGTACGTCATCGGCTGGGTGCTGACGTTCCTGGTGATCGGGCTGATCGTCCTGCCGCTGGTGTGGATCGGGTCGCTGGTCTTCGCGATCATGGGGGGGTTGGCCGCCAACCGTGGCGAGGAGTACCGCTACCCCGTCGCCCTGCGACTGGTCAAGTAGCCGACCCGAGAGATCGGTTGCCCGCGGTCCGGGTGTCCTGACCCCCATGGTGCTACCAACGACCACCTGGATGGAGGTGGGCGCCGGGTGCTTCGCCCGGCGGTACGCGAGCTTTGACGTGACGGTCGGAGTCGTGCTCGGCGACGCGGGCGCGGTCGTCATCGACACGCGGTCGAGCATGGATGAGGGCGACGAGCTCCTCGATGACCTGCGCCGACTGGGCGTCGGGGCCGAGCGCATCCGCGCGGTCGTCAACACCCACGGCCACTTCGACCACTGCTTCGGCAACGCCCGCTTCCCGCCCTGCCCGCTGTGGGGACACGCCCTCCTGCCACGTTACCTGCGCCGCGAGGCCCCGACGATGAGGGCGTTCCTGGCCGACCGGGGCCCCGAGTGGGCCGCTGAGATGGACAGGCTCGAGATGCGGGTGCCCGACCACCTGGTGGCGCACCAGGCCACGATCGACCTGGGCGACCGGCTCGTCGAGCTGGTCTGCACCGGTCGAGGGCACACCGACCACGACCTGGTCGTGGTCGTGCCCACCGCCGAGGTGGCGTATGTCGGGGACCTGCTGGAGGAGTCCGGACCCCCGTCGTACGGCCCTGACTGCTTCCCGCTGGACTGGCCGGACACCCTCGACGCGCTGCGGGCGATCCTCACCGGATCCGACGACCCGGATCGCCAGCCGGCGGGACCGACGAGGCTGGTGCCGGGCCACGGGAATGCCGTGGGGATGGACTTCCTCGACCGCCAGCACGCCGAGATCCGCACGGTGGCCGACATCATCTCCAGGCTTCTCGAGTCGTCCCCGGGGCTGGAGGACGCGTGGCAGTCCGACGAGCCCTGGCCCTACCCGCCCGAGATGCTCGCCGAGGCGCTGCGCCGGGCCTTCGAGCAGCAGGCGGGCGGCTAGTTCCCGAGCAGCGCGCGGACCACCCCGTCGGCCAGCAGCCGTCCACGTAGCGTGAGCGCGGCCCGCCCCCGGCCGTCCTCCTCGGCCAGCGCAACCACGTCCAGCAGTCCGTCGACCCCGGCCTGGTGAGCCGCTCGCCGGCCGGTGTCGTCCAGCACCCGCAGGTCGAGGCCCTCGGCCATCCGCAGACCGAGCAGGACGGTCTCGGTGCGACGCTGCTCCTCGGTCAGCAGCTCGCGCCCGGCGGCCGGGGAGCGCCCGGACCGCAGACACTCGGCGTACGCCGCCGGATGACGCACGTTCCACCACCGCACCCCGCCGATGTGGCTGTGCGCCCCGGGCCCCACGCCCCACCAGTCCGCTCCGCGCCAGTACCCCTGGTTGTGCCGGCACCGACCCTGCTCGGTCGCCCAGTTCGACACCTCGTACCAGGTCAGCCCAGCGGCCACGAAAGCCCGCTCGGCCTGCTCGTAACGGTCGGCGAGCACATCGTCGTCCGGGGCGAGGATCTCACCCCGACGCACCTGCGCCGCCAGCCGGGTGCCCGGCTCGACCTGTAGCGCGTAGGCGCTGACGTGGTCCGGCCGGGCATCCAAGGCCGAGTCGAGACTGGCCTGCCAGTCCTCGGCGTCCTCTCCCGGGGTGCCGTAGATCAGGTCCAGGTTCAGGTGCGAGAACCCCGCCGTCCGCGCCCACCGCGCCACGTCGATGGCACGGTGTGGAGTGTGCACCCGGTCCAACGTGGCCAGCACGTGCTCCCGGGCGCTCTGCATGCCCAGGCTCAGCCGGGTGAACCCCGCGGCCAGCAGCCCGTCCAGCACCGGCGGCGACAGGGTCTCCGGGTTCGCCTCGGTCGTCACCTCGACGTCGGGCGCCAGACCGAACTCCCCGTCGATCACCGACAGGATGACACCGAGATCGCCCGGAGACAGCAGCGTCGGGGTACCGCCACCGACGAACACGGTGCCCACAGGCAGCTCGTCGCCGCCGAGCACCCGCCGGGCCAGCCGGACCTCGGCCACGGCGGTCCGCGCGTACGAGTCTCGGCTCACTCCCGGTCCTAGCTCGGCCGCGGTATACGTGGTGAAGTCGCAGTAGCCGCACCGGGTCGAGCAGAACGGCACGTGCACGTAGATCCCGAAGTCCCGGCTGCCGAGCCCCGCGAGCGCCGTGCTCGGCAGCCGGCCGTCCACCGGGGCGGGCAGGCCATCGGGCAGGGCGGCAGGCACCGGCCCAGTGTCGCACCGCGCCCCGTGGGCACGCCGGTGCCGTCCAGGTGGCGTACCGGCGAAGGTCAGCCCCCGCCACCCGACGCAACGTGCTCAGCAGCCCAACGGCTCAGACTGTCGGGAAGCTCGGGAATGCCGACCAGGCGGGCAGCGAGGCTGCGGTCGACCGTCCGGGCCCGGAACACCTCGGAGATCGTGACCCGGTGGTCCGGGTCACGGACCAGCTCCACCTGGTCCCCGGCCTGGATCACCCCGCCGACAACCACGCGCAGGTAAGCTCCCGGGCGCGCGGCCACGGTGAACCGCCGGACCCAGGTCGGCTGGTCCATCCACGCGGCAAACACCGAGCACGGGATGCGTGGCTGGGCGACCTCGAGAACCACGGGACCGATGCGCCAGTGCTGGCCGACCACCGCGCCGGTCACCGCGACCCCCCGGGTGGTCAGGTTCTCCCCGAAGGCCCCCGGGGCGAGAGTGCGGCCCAGCTGGGTGGCCCACCAGTCGAGGTCCTCCTCGGCGTAGGCGTACACGGCCTTGTCCGGGCCGCCATGGTGGCGATGGTCGGCCTGCTCGTCGCCGTCGAGACCCAGCGTGCCAACCACGACCGGTCCGCACGTTGGTCGCTTGTCGATAGCCGTACGGCCCAGGCCCGGTGCCCACGCGGCGGCGGTCACCCGCCCCCGGTTCACCGAGACGACACGGGCCGCAGGTCGACGTCCGCCCTCCGGTCCTGGGACGCTCTCGTCGGACCGGGGGACATCGGAGGGACCGGGGGTTGGGGGCTGGGCACGCACCCCACCAGGATGGACCACCAGCGACTCCAAGCAATCGGGCCGGTACCCACGCGTCCTCGGTGTCGGGCCACCGGGCCACCGGGACAGCGCCTGCCGGCCCGACCCGAGCCGACCCGAGCCGACCCGACCCGACCCGAGCAGCCGAGCGATGTGGAGCCCCATGGGAACAGCTCGCCAGAGCCACTCCCCCGGGCTGATCGGGTCAGACACCGATGTGGTACCCGTACACCGCCGAGGGGCTACTCCTTGGGGGTCGTGCTCAGCGCGGCGATGAACGCCTCCTGCGGCACCTCCACCCGACCCACCATCTT
>JAJYSQ010000205.1 GCA_021793495.1 Actinomycetes bacterium | reverse complement strand
GTGGCTGGCAACCATCTCCCAGCTGGTCCCCGGCGCGACCTCGACGCTGATCAGCAACCCGGGCTGTCCGTGGACCGCCCCGGGCACCGGCGAGTACGGACCGAAGGTGAGGTTGAGTGCGCCAGAGCAGGGTGCGGTGGAGTACGGCGCACCGGCGGGCGGTGACAGGCGCCCACCGAGCTGATCCAGCATGATCACGGCGCTGCCTGGCCCTCGGCAGGTGAAGCCGAGCACGACCCTGGTAACGGTGGTCTGAAAGCCGGCCGTACCTGTTCCGGTGACCCTGACCACGCCGATCAGCGGGCCGTGCGCGAGCGCGGAGGGGGGCAGCGATCCGACAGGAGACGGTGGCTCGGCGCTGGCGGTGCCGCTCGGTACCGCTGGCGTCGTCGGCGAGGGGGTGGGGGTGGGGCCTTCGGGTAGGTGTGGCGAGGGGCTGCAGCCCGCCACCACCCCGGCCACGGCCAACGACAGCGCGACGGGTGTGAACCGTGGTCCGATCCGTCGGATCTCGCGACCGTGACCGCGCGCTCCCCCGTTGATTCTCGCTGTCCCCAGGGCACTCCTCATCAGATCTCGAGAGTACGCGCGCGACGCTCTCGTGCGGAAGGGCGCGACGCTCTCGTGCGGAAGGGACCGCCAGCAGCGAGGCCCGCCGGTGCCCCGGATCACTCCTCGCCCGAGGTGTGCTCGACGATCCGGATCCGGACCGTGCGGAACAGCCCGGGGGCGCCGAGGAGCACGTGCCGGCGGGGATCCGGCACCTCCAGCCGCGGGCCGGTCACGAGTGACGAGAGCCCACCCAACCGGGGGTCGGCCATCACGTGCTCCAGCGCGCCCCGATCTCCGCCGAGCACGACCGCGTCCAAGCTCGCCGCAGCCGGGACGAGGACGGCGGCTGCTGCGTCCGCAGCCGCGCTCAGCGCCACGGTCACCTGACCGTGCCGGCGGCGGGCGAACCGTTGCTGGGACCACCCTCCCGCAGCGGTACGCCCCTGCACAGGGCGAGCGCCCACCCGCGATGCCAGCAGGCGCTCGCCCTGGAACACCCCGGCGGCGAAGCCACCCCGGCGGACCAGCAGCACCCCGACTCTCCGCTCGACCATGGCGTGCGTCACCAACCCCAGGTAGGGCTGCTGCGCGTCCAGCGTCAACGGCGGGAACGGGACCAGGCAGTGCGCCTGCTCGCCGTCGGCAGCGACGAGCGTGACTCCGGTGGGCGTACCGGTGGACTCAGCGCGCCCATGCCGCTGGACGAACCGCTCGAGCCACCCGGTGAGGCGCTCTGCGTCCACGACGACCCAACGACCTCCACCGGCTGCCGGGTGCGCGCTCATCGGCGCATTCTCGCCCACCCGGAATGGGCGGTGACAGCGAGCGGTTGGCGGTTCACGACAGTTCCCGATCCCCTGGAGACCCTCATGAACGACTCCGCCCAGCGCCCCGACGCACCGGTGGCCGCGCCCGTCGGCACCGGCATCCTGGTGTACGGCGCGATGTGGTGCTCGGACTGCCGGCGGTCCAAGGGGCTGCTCGACCGGCTGGGCGTGGCCTACAGCTGGGTCGACCTGGAGGCCGAGCCCGACCAGGTCGCCGAAGTGACCTCGCGCAACGAGGGACGGCAGCGGATCCCGACGATCGTGTTCGGTGACGGCAGCTGGCTCAGCGAGCCCTCCGACCCCCAGCTGCGTGCGCGGCTGGACTCGCTGGGGATCACGACCAGGTAGCCGGCTCGCCGGTCCGTACGCGCACCGGAGGCGGTACGCGGGCATCGAGTGGCACGACCGACTACTTCGTGTACCGTAAGGTTCGCAAGCAGATCGTTCGTTCGCCTCGGCCCCATTCGTACCCCTCGGCACCAGGAGGATCGGCATGACGCCGGTACCGCTGCCGGACCCCACCGGTGCCGACCAGTCGAGGCGCCAAGACCTTGTCGACCGGTTCGTGGCGCTGACCCCAACGCTGGTGAAGCGGTTCTCCGCCGCCGGCCCGGGCGGACTGCCCACCGACCTGGCGTCGCTCACCCTGCGTCAGCTCGAGGTGGTGCGACTGCTGTCGAGCCAGCCCTCGACCATGCGGGCCCTGGCGGCAGGCCTCGGCGCCAGCGAGAGCGCCACCAGCGAGCTCGTGGATCGGCTGGTTCGCCGTGGGCTGCTGGAACGCACCGCCGACCCGGACGACCGACGCGTCGTACGCGTGCGACTGGCCCCACCGGCCCGGCTGCTGGCGGACCGCTTCCACGCCCACCGGCAGCAGCGAGCCCGACAGGTGCTCTCCGTGCTGTCCGAGCCTGAGCTGGCCTGCTTCGTGGACATCGTCGAGACGATCGCCCGAGACCTGCCCGTACCCCCGGCCCCAAGGAGCCCCTCGTCATGAACAACGTCTTTGCGGCTCTCGGCCGGTTCGCCGTGAAGTGGCGCTGGCCGGTGGTGGTCGTCTGGCTGTTGGCCACCGGGGCCGCGGTGCACTACCTGCCGTCGCTGTCCTCGGTGGTCCAGGAGCAGAACGCCTCGTTCCTGCCGTCCAACGCGCCGAGCAACCAGGCAGCGGCCCTGGCTGCACCGCTGCAGAAGCAGGGGCTCACCCCGGTCCTGGTGGTCGCGACCTCGGGCTCCGGGGCGTTCACCACGGCGGATCAACAGGCCCTGGCCTCGATGGGTCAGCGGATGCGCACCGTCCCCACGGTGGCCGCGGTCCGGGACGCTGGTCTGTCCCCCGACGGCCAAGCTGGCGAGCTCGTGGTGCAGACCACGACGCACCCGTTCGGCACCGCGGCCCAGGCGTTGGTGAACCGGCTGAACCAGGTGATCTCCCAGTCCGCAGCCCCGGCCGGTTTCTCTGCCCACCTGACCGGAGGCCTGGTGGTCAACGTCGCGAACGAACAGTCCTCCGGCCACCAGGCCAACCAGACCCAGGGCCTGTCCATCGTGTTCATCCTGGTGCTGCTGCTGATCGTGTTCCGATCGCTGTTGGCACCCCTGGTCACCCTGTTGCCGGCCGCCCTGGTGGTCACGCTGTCCGGCCCGGTGATCGCCGAGTCCTCCCGCCACGGCGTGGCGGTGTCGAGCATCACCCAGATCCTGCTGGTCGTGCTGGTCCTCGGGGCGGGCACCGACTACGGGTTGTTCCTGGTCTTCCGGGTGCGCGAGGAGCTCCGCCGGGGCCTGGCCCCACGCGAGGCCATCGTGGCCGGGCTCACCCGGGTCGGGGAGTCCATCACGTTCTCGGCGGGGACCGTCATCGTCGCTCTGCTGTCGCTGCTGCTGGCGAGCTTCGGTATCTACCACGATCTGGGGATCCCCCTGGCGATCGGCATCGGGCTCATGCTCCTCGCCGGTCTGACCCTGCTGCCGGCGCTGCTGGCCATCCTCGGCCGCGCGGTGTTCTGGCCATCCTCTACCGCGCCCCGGGCCGAGCGCGACGGGCTGTGGGGGCGGGTCTCCGCACGCCTGGTCCACCGGCCGGTGGTCACACTGGTCGTCGGCGTCGTGGCCTTCGGGGCACTGGCCCTGTTCTCCACCGGCAACAAGGCCTCCGGCTTCGGCGGGGCGGCCTCGGCGCCGGCCGGCTCGGCTGCTGCAGCCGGCCAGGCGGTCCTCGACGCCCACTTCCCGGCGGCCGGGGCGAACCCGACCAACCTCGTCTTCCGTTTCACCCAGTCGGTCTGGACCAACCCCGCGCCACTGGCCCAGCTCGGACCCGCGCTGAGGCACTCGGCGCAGTTCACCGGGATGCTCGGGCCGTTGAACCCCAACGGGACCGCGCTGACCCCGGCGACGCTGGTCAGTCTGCACGAGCGCCTGGGACCGGCCGGGGCGCTGCCGCCGATCCCACCGGCCGCGACGACCGTACCGGTCGGTGAGTACGAGGCCTACCGGGCCACGTCCCAGCTGATCAGCGCCGACGGGCACACGGTGATGTACCTGGCCAACCTGACGGCCGGTGATCCCGGAGGTACCGCCGCCCTGGACGCGGTTCCCGCGATCCGCGCCGCGGTGACCACGGCCGCCCACGACGTCGGGGCGTCGGCCAGCGGGGTGGCCGGGGAGGCTCCGGGGCTGTACGACGTCAGCTCGATCTCCTCCCACGACCTGGTACGGATCGTGCCGATCGCCGCGCTGCTCATCGGGATCCTGCTGGCACTGGTGCTCCGCAGCCTGGTGGCACCGTTGTACCTGATCGTCAGCGTCGTGCTGTCCTACCTGGCGGCCCTGGGCCTGACCGTGCTGGTCTTCATGGACATCGGTGGGCAGGACGGGTTGAGCTTCATCCTGCCGTTCCTGATGTTCATCTTCCTGCTGGCCCTGGGTGAGGACTACAACATCCTGGTCATGACCCGGATACGCGAGGAGGCCCACCACCTCCCCCTGCCCCAGGCGATCGTGCGGGCGGTCGGTCGCACCGGCACGACCGTCACCTCGGCCGGGTTGGTGCTCGCCGGCACGTTCGCCGTCCTGGCGGTCGCCGCCGGCAGCGGCCCGCAGGCCAGCCAGTTCCAGGCGATCGGCGTGGGCCTGGGCGCCGGAGTGCTCATGGACACCTTCCTGGTCCGTACCGTCCTGGTGCCGGCCACCGTGGCGTTGCTGGGCCGATGGAACTGGTGGCCCTCGAAGCTGGCCCCACCCGACGACGAGCCGGAGGCCGAGGCCAGCGTCCCCGCGGAGGTGTCGGGCTGATCCCGGGCTGCACACCGACACCGCA
>JAJYSQ010000204.1 GCA_021793495.1 Actinomycetes bacterium | reverse complement strand
TCCTCCGTGTGCCGACGACGGCCCCGCCCACCGCGGCGACGCCGTCGACGGTTCGCGCCGGGCTCGATCTCCTCCTCGGCGCCGGTCGCACCGGCGTCGCCCGACGCAACGGGCTGGTGACTCTCCTCAGCGGCAACCGTGTCGACGTCCTCCCGAGGCTCGCCGGGGGCATCCGCCGGGCCGTCGTCGGATGGGACCGGCACCACGTCGGTGTCGGTCGGGCGGCCTCGGCGTCGGCTGCGGCGCGCCGGGGCCGGCGGTTCCTCGGCGATCGACGCCGGCCCGGACCCCGGATCCTCGACCCTGCCGACCGCCGCAGGCTCGACGGCCACCGGCTCGACGACCGCGGGCCCGATGGCCGCGGGTGGCTGGAACACGACCGCGGGAGGTAGGCCCGGGACCGACAGTGCGGAGGCGGGCTCGGGCGAGCTGTCACCGGCACGCCCAGAGGCTCGCCGTCGGGACCGCGCCGGGGCAGGTGCTGGCTCCACCGCCGAGGCAGGCTCGGCGACGCTCGGCACGTCGGCAACGGCCTCGGCCGTCGCCTTCGTGCGACGGGCCCGCTTGGCCTTGACCGGTGTGGCGGCGGATTCCGTGGGGACTGCGTCTGGGGTTGGCGTGGCGGTCAGGTCGGGCGCGGGTGGACCAGCCGGACGGGAAGCCGCGCGCCGTCGCCGGACCGGGGTTGAGCCGGTCGGAACGCCGGCACCGTCCGCGGCGGGAGTGGTCGGGTCTGAGCCAGCGGGTGGCTGTTCGAGCATTCGGGTACGTCTCCCGTCGGCCCCCGGGCGCTACGCGCCGCGCAGGGGCGGTTGTGTGGCACCGCCGGGCGAACCGGCGGAAGCATGAGTTGTGACGAGGCCCGGCGCACACAGTGACATGAGTTGTGACGAGGCCCGGCGCACACAGTGAGTGGATCACGTGCGTCCAGCATCGCCACCGACGACGTCCCTCGACTGCTCGCACCCCGCGGTCCATCTCCCATCGGCAGCAGGAGAGAGGTCGCGGTCAGGCGTGAACGGGTCGAGGACTCGCCGACCGTCCGGGTCGAGCGGACCTTGAGCCATGCGGGTCACCGTCGCCGGGACGGGCAGGTCGAGATCGGCTGCACGACGCAGACCGGAGAGCACGTCATCGGGTCGCACCGCCGGGATCGTGTGGCGAACGACCAGTCGAAGTATCGCACACGCCGGGCTGCTCGAATCGTCGGTCGGCCCCACGCCATCCGGCGTGTCGTCGACGCCCAGCAGGATGACCGGCCGGCGGGCGTCGACGGTCCGTGTGCCGTTCTTGGTCAGCCTCGAGACCAGGACCTCGTCAGCCGCGAGGAAGACCACCACCGCACGGGCCGCCTCCGTCGGGTCGACCCCGGCCAGGTCGACGCGCCAGTCGGATGCCTCGAGCCGCTCGACCAGGCTGCCCGGGCCAGCCTGGACGACCTCGAGCACATCCAGGCCGTCCGGCAGGCAGGCATCGAGACGACGCCGCAGCAGCCCAGGGTCGAGCGCGGCGGCCAGCGCGATCTCGAGGTACTCCGCCTCGCTGGCCATCCCGGTGGGAGCCGCCCCCGCATAGGAGATACGCGGGTGTGGGGAGAACCCGGCGGAGAACGCCACCGGGATCCCGGCGCGACGGATCGCCCGTTCCAGAGCGCGCTGGTAGTCACGATGGCTGGCGAAGCGCATCCGGTGGCGCTTGGCGTACCGGACGCGCACCCGCTGCCCGACCGGGTCGACGACCCGGTCGGGCTGGCGGGGCGCCATCCGCCTCAGCCCGAGCCGCTGGTCGCCCCGACCGGGACCAGCGGCAAGAGGGTGCGTCCGGTCGGGCCGACCTGGATCTCGGTGCCCAGCGCCGGGCAGACGCCGCAGTCGTAGCACGGCGTCCACCGGCAGTCCTCGACCTGCCCACCAGCCCGGGCATCCTGCCAGTCGGCCCACAGCCACTCCTTGTCCAGACCGGCGTCCAGGTGGTCCCAGGGCAGCACTTCGGTCAGGTCGCGTTCCCGGACCGTGTACCAGTCCACGTCGACCGGGGTGCCAGCAAACTCCTGCTCGGCCGCGGCCATCCACCGGTCAAAGCTGAAGTGCTCGCGCCAACCATCGAACCGTGCCCCGGCCTGCCATGCGGCCAGCACCACCTCGGCCACCCGACGGTCCCCGCGGGACAACAGCCCCTCGACGATGCCGGGTTTGCCATCGTGGTAGCGGAAGCCGATCGCCCGGCCGTACTCACGGTCGGTACGGATCGCCCGACGCAGCAGGTCGAGCCGGGCATCGGTAGCGTCGTGGCCCAGCTGACCAGCCCACTGGAAAGGGGTGTGCGGTTTGGGGACGAACCCACCGATCGACACCGTGCACCGGATGTCTCGGGAACCGGTGGCGCGCCGGCCGGCCTCGATCACCTGTCTGGCGAGCCCAGCGATGGCCAGCACGTCCTCATCGGTCTCGGTCGGCAGCCCGCACATGAAGTACAGCTTGACCTGGCGCCAGCCGTGCGAATAGGCGGTGGTGACCGTACGGACCAGGTCCTCCTCGGTCACCATCTTGTTGATCACCCGCCGCAACCGCTCGGATCCCCCTTCGGGGGCGAAGGTGAGGCCCGAACGCCGACCCCCACGCGACAGCTCGTCGGCCAGCGTCACGTTGAACGCGTCCACTCTCGTCGACGGCAGGGACAGCGACGTATTGGTACCATCGTACTGGTCAGCCAACCCTTTGGTGATCTCGGCGATCTCGGAGTGGTCCGCGCTGGACAGTGACAGCAGGCCGACCTCCTCGAACCCGGTGGCGGCCAGGCCGCGGGCGACCATCTGTCCGACCCCGGTGATCGACCGCTCCCGTACCGGCCGGGTGATCATCCCTGCCTGGCAGAAGCGGCACCCGCGGGTGCACCCGCGAAAGATCTCCACGCTCATCCGCTCGTGCACGGTCTCGGCCAGTGGAACCAGCGGCGCCTTGGGGTAGGGCCACTCGTCCAGGTCGGAGACCGTGTGTTTGCTGACCCGCCAGGGCACCCCGGGGCGGTTCGGCACGACTCGGTGGATCCGACCGTCGGGGAGGTAGCCCACG
This sequence comes from Actinomycetes bacterium, assembly GCA_021793495.1. Classification (GTDB taxonomy): domain Bacteria; phylum Actinomycetota; class Actinomycetes; order JAJYSQ01; family JAJYSQ01; genus JAJYSQ01. The sequence continues at coordinate 1,630 of JAJYSQ010000204.1, read as the reverse complement.
TCGTAGAACGCCGGCACGTACACCCCACCGGTGCCAGCCAGCCGGAGCAGCAGCCCCTCGCGACCGCCCGGGCGCCCGGCAGACTTCCAGACCCGGACGATCTCGGAGATCTGGCGGACCGCTGCCTCTCCGTCACCGAGCACGACGGCATCGATGAACGCGGCGATCGGCTCGGGATTGAACGCAGCGTGCCCACCGGCGATCACCACCGGGTGCTCCAGGCCGCGCTCGGCGGCCCGCAGCGGAATCCCCGCGAGATCCAGGGCGGACAACAGGTTGGTGTAGCCGAGCTCCGTGGAGAAGGAGACCCCCAACAGGTCGAACGCGCCGACCGGTCGGTGCGCGTCCACGGTGAACTGCGGGATCCCGTGGGCCCGCATCAGGGCCTCGAGGTCCGGCCAGACCGCGTAGGTCCGCTCAGCGAGCACCTTGGGCTGCTCGTTGAGCACCTCGTAGAGGATCATCATGCCCTGGTTGGGCAGCCCTACCTCGTAGGCGTCGGGGTACATCAGCGCCCAGCGCACCTCGACGGAGTCCCAGGCCTTGACCGTGGAGTTCAGCTCTCCGCCGACGTACTGCACGGGTTTGGAGACCAGCGGCAGCAGCGGCTCGAGTCGGCCGAAGACGGACTCGACAGGCATGGCACACCTCTCCAGACGGACGGGGCTCGGGGTGCGCGGCGTGCCGGCACCGCGGTCGGGACGTCGATCCAGGTTAGCCGTACCGACCTGCCCGGTTGGGGTCGCGATCGGCGGCCCCCGCCGGCATCCTGTTCCCGGGATGCAGATGAGGCTATCCTTAGTCACGGATGTCCTGAGTATCTCGATGCATCCTCCGAGGGGAGCCCGTGGCCGCCACCCTGCTGATCTTCTTACGAGAAGGTGTCGAGGCCAGCATGATCATCGCGATCCTGCTGGCCTACCTCGACCGGATCGGAGCCCGCGAGCACTTCCGGGACGTGTTCCTCGGCGTCGGCGTGGCCCTGGTGCTGGCCGGCGCCGGTGGCGTGGCGGCGTACCTGACGATCCGGGCCTACTCGGGCTCCCGGACGCAGACGATCATCGAGACCGGCACCTTCCTGCTGGCCGCCGCCGTGCTGACCTACATGACGTTCTGGATGCGCGACCACGCCCGCAGCCTGTCCGGGGAGCTGCGAGCGCGGACCGAGGCCGCGCTGGACGGCCGGGCCCGGTGGGGGCTGGCGCTGCTGGCCTTCCAGGCGGTGGGGCGCGAAGGCCTGGAGACCGTGGTGTTCACCCTGGCCATCGCCCTGAGCACCACGGCCGCCGCCTCCTTGGCCGGTGCCGGCATGGGGCTGGGGATCGCTCTGGTGATCGCGGTCGCGGTCTACCGGCTCGGTCACCGGCTGAACCTCGGGCGGTTCTTCCAGGTGCTCGGTGGCGTGTTGATGATCTTCGCCGCGGGGCTGCTGGCCGATGCGGTGGAGAACCTCCAGCAGCTCGGATGGCTGCCGGTGCTGACCGCCCCGGTCTGGCACACCACCCGCTGGCTGGCCGAGTCCTCCACCATGGGGGACATCGCACACTCGTTCCTCGGGTACGCCCAGGCACCCTCGCTTCTTCAGGTGGCGGTGTACGTGGCGTTCCTCGTGGTGGCCGTGGCGATCTTC
>JAJYSQ010000203.1 GCA_021793495.1 Actinomycetes bacterium | reverse complement strand
TGCCGGCCATCAGCCCCAGGCCGCCGAGCGGGGTGTAGGAGTCGGCGGCCGAGTCCATCGACCCGGTGGAGGTCTGGGTGGAGGCGACGGCGTACAGCGCGGAGCTCGAGGCCCCGAAGCGGGTCTCCTTGCCCTCGAGGTTGCCGCCGGGCTGGTGGAGCAGCCCGGCGGCGGCCACCGCGGGGTTGGGTGCGTGCTCGGCGGCGACAGTCACCGCGAGCCAGCCGCCGAACAGCAGGGTCATCGCCGCCAGCAGGGCCACACCGTGGCGGACGCCGCCCACCATCCGGCCGAACGTGTAGGTCAACGCGACCGGGATGGCCAGCAGCAGCAGGATCGACAGGAAGTTGGTCAGCCCGGTCGGGTTCTCGAACGGGTGGGCGCCGTTGGCGTTGAAGAACCCGCCGCCGTTCGTGCCGAGCTGCTTGATCACCTCTTGGGAGGCGACCGGGCCCCGGGGGATCGTCTGGGTGACCCCGGTGAGCAGGTCGTGGATGTGCGCCGGTCCGGCCAGCGTCTGCACCGCGCCCTGGGCGACGAACACCACGGCGAACAGCAGGGAGATCGGCAGCAGCACGTACAGCACGCCGCGGACGAGGTCGGCCCAGAAGTTGCCGATGCTGCTCGTGCTGCGCCGGGCGAAGCCGCGGACCACCGCGATGGCCACGGCCATGCCGACCGCGGGGCTGACGAAATTCTGTACCGTCAGGGCCACCATCTGCGACAGGTAGGACATCGTCGATTCCCCGGCGTAGGCCTGCCAGTTCGTGTTCGTCACGAAGGACACCGCGGTGTTCCAGGCCAGTGCAGGACTGACGGCCCCGAGGTGCTGTGGGTTCAGCGGCAGGTGTCCCTGCAGGCGCAGCAGCGTGTACGTGACCAGGATCGACACGGCCGAGAACGCCAGCAGCGACAGGGCGTAGCGGGTCCAGGTCTGCTCGGCGTCCGGGTCGGTGCCGATCAGGCGGTACAGCGGCCGTTCGAACCAGGCCAGCCAGCGGACCCGCCCGGCGTACACCGCGGCGAGGTAGGACCCCAGGTAGCGCCAGACGACGGCCAGGGCGACGATCAGGGCGAGCAGGGTGAGTGCGAATCCCATGTCAGAACCACTCGGGCTTGAACAGGGCCACGCCCAGGTACCCGAAGATCAGGGTGGCGAGGATCAGCAGCGCCGCGTCGAGCAGGCTCATGACAGCCGACCCAACGCCTTGACCAGTCCGACCATCGCGAGCAGGAAGGCCGCGGTGCCGAGGAATGCCAGGAGATCTGCCATGCCGTGAGCCTGGCAGGGCCGGCATCAACCCGGCGTCAACCGCGGTGGTGTGCGCATCAACATCACGTCAACGGTGCTCGACCGGTGCGGGGGTGGGCTCGTCAGCTGGTCGGACCGGCCGGCTCCTCGCCGACCAGCTGGTAGCCGACACCGGGGAAGGTCCGCAACATGGTGCCCTGCGGATCGCCGAGCTTCTGGCGCAGGCGGTTGGCGTAGACCCGCAGATAGTGGATCTCGCTGCCGTACCCGGGGCCCCACACCTGCTCGAGCACCATCCGGTGGGTCAGCACCCGCCCGGCATGAGCGGCGAGGAAGGCGAGCAGGTCGAACTCCCGGGGGGTCAGCTCGACACGGCGCCCGCCGCGTTCCACGACCCGCTGCGCACGGTCGATGCGCAGGTCCCCCACCACCAGCGTCGGGTCGTCGGGCGCGGTGGCCCGGGGGCTGCCGTGACGCAAGGCAACTCGGATCCGTGCCTGGAGCTCGGCCATGCTGAACGGCTTGGTGACAAAGTCGTCGGCCCCCTCGTCGAGCGCCTCCACCTTGCGCGAGTCCGCGCCGTGGGCCGACAGGACGATGATCGGTACGTCGCTCCAGGAGCGGATCCGCCGGCAGACCTCGATGCCGTCGGCGTCGGGCAGGCCCAGGTCGAGGACCACCACGTCCGGATCGTGCACGGCCGTGGCGCTCACCCCGTCCTCGGCCGTGGTCGCGGTGACGATCTCGTACCCCTTGGCTCGCAGGCCGATCTGCAGGGCCCGCAGCAGCGGGACCTCGTCGTCGACCACGAGTATCCGCGGCACCGTGGTGGTCACTCGGTCCGGTCGTGGGTGGCGACGCGCTCGTGCAGCGGCAGGGTGAAGGTGATGCGAGCCCCTCCACCGGGTGCTCCACCCACCTCGAGCCGGCCCCCGTGGGCCTCGACGAAAGCCCGGCAGATGGCGAGCCCGAGCCCTGCGCCGCGAGCCTCGGCCGGGCGCCCTGCCCGGGCGTAGGGGTGGAACAGCTCGGCACGTACCTCCGCCGGGATCCCCGGCCCGTCATCGTCGACCTCCAGGCGTAGCAGTCCGGCGTCCGGCCTGGCCCGGATGCGGACCATCACCTCGGGCCCGGCGTGGCGGGCCGCGTTCTCCAGCAGGTTGACCAGCACCTGGCCGATCAGCACCGGGTCGGCGTCCACCAGCGGCAGGTCACCGGCGAGGTCGATCTCGAGCCGGGCGGGGCGCAGGTACGAGCCGAGCTCGTCCACGGCGGCCCGGACCAGGTCGCCGGGAGCGACGGCGATGACGCGTGGCTGGAGGGTCCCGGCCTCGACCCTGGCCATGCCGAGCAGGTTGGTGACCAGGCGTTCCAGCCGGTCGACCGAGGCGTCGATGGTGGCCAGCAGCGTGCGCGCGTCGGATGCGTCCAGCGCGATGTCCGGGTCGATGAGGCTGGAGACCGCGACCTTGATCGAGCCGAGGGGCGTGCGCAGGTCATGCGAGACCGATCCCACCAGCGCCCGGCGCAGACGGTCGGTCTGTTCGAGCTCGCGGGCCCGAAGGGCGTCGTCGCGCAGCCGGAAGCTCTCGATGGCGATCGCGACGTGGTTGGCCAGGGTGGCCAGCAGCCGGGTGTCGGGCCCGGAGGTCGGGCTGCCCACGAGGACCATGACGCCCACCGGGCGGTCCGCCGTGACCAGCGGCACGACCCGGAACTGCTCGCTGGCGTTGAGCGGTACGGGTCGGGGAGAGCCGCCGGCGGCGGGCAGCAACCGGGTCACCGCGTCCTCGGCCAGCGGCTCGCCGTCGATCCCGGCCACCGTGAGGCGTCCGTCCTCGGGCAGCAGGACCGCGACCGTGCGCAGCCCGAGCAGCTGGCGCAGCACCGAGGTGACCCGCGGGAGCAGCTCGTCCAGGCGGTGGTCGCCGATGAGCAGCTCCGAGACGTCGAAGAGCCGACGGGCCTGCTGCTCACGCCGGTCCGCCTCGGAGCGCGCGCTGCGCTGGGCCGATACGACGCGTGAGACCGCGAGCATGGCCAGCGCGTAGACCCCGAGGGCGATCCAGTTCTGCGCCGCTCCGACCGTGAGGGTCTGGTAGGGCGGGATGAAGAAGTAGTCGTAGGCGAGGAATCCCGCCGCGACCGCGACGAGGCCGGCGCCGAATCCACCGACGGCGGCTCCGAGCACGACCGGGACGACCAGCACCAGAGCGGTGGTGGCCACGCTCAGCCGCCCGCGGATGCCGACCATGGCGGCGGTGGCGAGGGCGACCGTCACGATCGACGCCCCGGATCCGGCCCAGGTGCGCCCGCGCGCCGAACCCCACCGGCTCGCCCAACGCCACCAGGACAGGTGCATGATGCCTCAGCCTAGGGACCATGCGGCCGGAGGCGGCGCAGCCCGTCGGAGAATGGGCCGATGAGCGAGTCCGAGCCCGCACGGCACCGCACCACCCCCGACCTGGCCCCCGGGCAGGTGGCTCCCGCCGGGCAGTTTCGCCTCTACCTGGGCATGGCCGCCGGGGTGGGCAAGACCTGCGCCATGCTCGACGAGGGCTGGCGACGACACCACCGCGGCACCGATGTGGTCATCGGATTCGTCGAGACCCACGGACGCGCCCAGACCGCAAGCCTGGTCCGCGACCTGGAGGTCATCCCCCGAACCACCATCGCGTACCGCGGTGCCCGGTTCGAGGAGATGGACCTCGATGCCGTGCTTGCCCGGCGCCCGCAGGTCGTGCTGGTCGACGAGCTCGCCCACACCAACGTGCCCTCGGCGGGCCGGCACGACAAGCGGTGGCAGGACGTCCTCGAGCTGCTCGAGGCGGGGATCGGCGTGATCAGTACCGTGAACATCCAGCACCTGGAGAGCATGGCCGACGCCGTCGAGGAGATGACCGGTACCACCGTGGCCGAGCGGGTGCCCGACTGGGTGGTCCGCCGCGCCGACCAGCTCGAGCTCGTGGACTCCTCCCCGGAGCAGCTACGGCGCCGGTTGCTGCACGGCAACGTCTACCCCGCGGAGAAGGTGCCGGTCGCGCTGGAGCGCTTCTTCCGTCGGGAGAACCTCACCGCACTGCGCGAGCTGGCACTGCGGTTCGTCGCCGACGAGACCGACGAGGACATGCTCGAGTACCTGCGTCGCCACCGTACGGATCGGGTGTGGGAGACCAGGGAACGCATCATGGTGGCCGCTGGCGGACACGTCGCCGAGCACGTGATCCGCCGGGCCAGTCGTATGGCCACGCGGGCCAAGGGTGAGCTGCTCGTCGCGCACGTCCGGTCCCCCGACGCCGTCGAGCGCGGTGCGCAGGCCGACACGACCCGGTGGCGCCAGGTGGCCGAGGACGTCGGTGGCAGCTGGCACGAGATCATCGACGAGGACCCCGCGCAGGCCCTGGTCACCTTCGCCGCGGAGCACCAGGTCACCCAGATCGTCCTCGGCTCGTCCCGGCAGAGTCGGTGGGAGGAGATCACCGGTGGCTC
>JAJYSQ010000202.1 GCA_021793495.1 Actinomycetes bacterium | reverse complement strand
ACGAGCACCGGCCCCGGGGCCCGGCGGTGTGCGGACGGGACCCTCCCCCGGCGCGGCGCGCACCCCGGTCAACCTGAACACCGCGACCATCGAGGAGCTGGCCACGTTGCCCGGCATCGGACCGGTGCTGGCCGGGCGCATCGTCGCTTGGCGTGACCGGCACCAGCGGTTCACCAGCATCGACGAGCTCGCCGAGGTGTCGGGGTTCGGCCAGCGGCGCGTGGATCAGCTCAGGGAGCTGGTCCGGCTGTGACCGGGAGGGCTGAACCGTGCTCCGTCCACCGCATCGACGTCCACCGCATCGACGTCCACCGCATCGACCGAGCCGGACGGCCAGCGCAGCGCACCGGGGACCTGAGACTCGCCGTGCTGGCCCTCGCCACGTGGCTCGGTGGGCTCGCCGGCTCGCTCCTACCGGTGGAGGTGGGCCGGGTGCTTGCCCTGCTGCTGGCCACCGGCGGCATGCTCGGGTGGGGCGGGATCGAGGTGGTCGGGGGTCGGGGGCTGGCTCGCCGGACCCGCCGGGTGGGGCCCTACCCGACCTGGGGCGAGAGCAAGCTCCGGATGGTCGCGGCTGGGAGCCTGCTGGCGGGCGCGGCGGTCGGGGCCGGTGTGCTCCGAGTCGCTGCGATGACCGAGGGACCCGTGGCGCGTCTGGCCGCGGATCGCGCCGTGGCCAGTGTGGAAGTGGTGGTCACGAGCGATCCTGTCCGGTACACGAGTCCCGCTTCGTTCGGTGGCGCGCCACGTCCGGTCGAGGTCGTGGCGGCCAGGACCGCGTGGGTGCAGGCCCGCGGACGCATGGAGCGCACGGCGGTTCCTGTCCAGCTCGTGCGCAACGTCTCACCGGCACCTCCAGGCTCGGCGAGGGGTGCACCGGGGGATCCGGCGGTGCCCTCGAGCTCGTGGGCAGCGGTCGGGGAACGCCTGCGAGTGTCCGGACGGCTCGCGCCGGCGCGCGACCCGCGGCGGTACGCGGCTCGGATGACTGTGACCGGTACCCCCGCGCTTGCCTCCCGGGCGCCGGTCGTGCTGCGGGCTGCCGAACGGCTCCGTGGTGGGCTGGTGGCGGCGACGCACGGGTTGCCCAGCGAGCCGGCAGGCCTGCTTCCCGGGTTGGTCATGGGGAACACCAGCGGCTTGTCGCAGCAGCTGCTCGCGGACTTCCGGACCAGCGGGCTGACGCACCTGACCGCGGTCAGCGGGGCGAACGTCGCGATCGTGGTCGGTGCGGTGGTGTTCGTGGCCGGCTGGACCCGCCTACCGCGACGTCCACGGGTCGGTCTCGCGCTGCTGGCCGTCGTGGGCTTCGTCATCCTGGTTCGGCCGGATCCCAGCGTGCTACGAGCCGCGACGATGGGCACGGTCGGGCTGCTCGGGGTGTGGTCCGGGCGGCCTGCGGCAGCCATCCCAGCGCTGGCCGGCGCGATCGTCGTCCTCGTGCTGGTCGACCCGGGGCTCGCCCGCTCGTATGGGTTCATCCTCTCCGTGCTGGCCACCGCCGGGCTGATTGCGCTGGGCTCCCGATGGGCGGGCATCCTGGAGCGCTGGTGGCCACGTCCCCTGGCCGAGGCGGTGGCGGTTCCGATGGCCGCCCAGGTGGCGGTGGCACCGGTGATCGTGCTCATCTCCGGGCAGGTGAGCCTGGCCGCGGTGCCGGCCAACGTGGCGGTCGCCCCCGCGGTGGCACCGGCAACGGTCCTCGGCGTGGTGAGCGCGTTGGTCGCCCCGCTCAGCCCCGGGGTAGCCCACCTGCTCGCGACCGTGGCGATGCTGCCGACGGGGTGGATCGTGCTGGTGGCCCACCAGAGTGCCCGTGTGCCGGGCGCGAGCCTGTCGTGGTGGTCGGGAGCAGGGGGGGCGGTCGGGCTCGCCTTCGGGCTCGGGTTGTTGCTGGCCGTGGGGTATGCAGTCACCCGCCGGGCCGGTCCCGGGCTCACCCGTCGCCGGGCCGTGCGCTCGACCGGGCGTGCGTCACGGCGTCCGGGGTCACGGCTGCGACCGGAGCGAGGGGACCGCCGCCGCGTTCCCACGGCGGTGCTCGGCGTCGTCGCCGTACTGCTGGCCGCCGGCTGGGTGGTTGCGGGCCGACCGCTGCACCCACCAGCCAGCCGGTGGCCGCCACCGGGCTGGGTGATGGTCGCCTGTGACGTGGGACAGGGTGATGCGTTGGTCCTGGCCGCTGGCCCGGGCCGGGCGGTGCTGGTGGACGCCGGTCCGGACGATGACCGGGTCGACCGCTGCCTGCGCATGCTCGGCGTCGTGGAGCTGCCCATGATCGTGCTGACCCACTTCCACGCCGATCACGTCGGTGGGCTGGCGGGAGCGGTTCGCGGTCGTCGGGTCGGTCGGATCGTCGTGAGCCCGCTGGCCGAGCCGTCCGGACAGGTCCGCCGGGTCGCGGACACCGCTCGGGACCGCGGCATCCCGGTCCTCCCCGCGCCGATCGGGGGGACCGTTCGCGACGGCGGGTTGACCTGGCAGTTCCTGGAGCCGACCCGACTGATCCCGGGCGATCATGCCCGCGGGGAGGAGTCGGCGCCGAACAATGCGAGCCTGGTGCTGATTGCCGAGTCCGCCGGAGTACGGCTGCTGCTGACCGGCGACATCGAGCCGGAGGCGCAGCGTCAGCTGCTCGCCGATGGCGTGCTCGGCCGGGTCGACGTGCTCAAGGTGGCCCACCACGGCTCTGCGTACCAGGACCAGCGGTTGTTGACGGGTCTTGGAGCCCGCGTCGCGATCGTCTCGGTGGGCGCGGGCAACGAGTACGGCCATCCGGCACCGTCGACGTTGCGGGCCCTGCAGGCGTCGGGCATCCGGCTGCTGCGCACCGACACGGATGGCGCTCTCGCCGTTCTCGGGCCCGCCGAGCGGCTGCGCGTGGCCCGGAGTGGTCGACGGTGAACGTCCGGGTCAGAGCAGGGTCTCCGTGCTCGATACTGGACCGGTGCCGAGCGCCCCCTCGTTGGACCCCCTGGCTCCGGTGACCCTGGTCGTGGGTCCGGAGGAGCTGCTGGCATCTCGGGCGATCGCGGCCACCGTGGCTGGCATCCGGCTGGCAGATCCCGGCACGCAGGTCCACCGGTTGCGGGCGACCGGGCTGGAGGTCGGCGCGATCTCCGCACTCGCCGCACCGTCGTTGTTCGGCGGTCACGTCGCGATCGTGGTGGAGGAGGTCGGTGAGGCGGCTGCCGGGATCGTCGACGAGCTGCGCGGGCTGATCGCCCAACCCGCCGACGAGGTGCACCTGGTGCTCGTGCACTCCGGCGGTGCCCGGGGCCGCCCGCTGCTGGATGCGGCGCGCGCATCAGGGGCCCCCGAGGTCCCGTGCCCAGCGGTCAAGTCGGATCGCGACAAGATCGCGTTCGTCGAGGCTGAGTTCCGCCGCGCCCACCGATCGGTCACCCCCGGCGCGGCTCGCGCGCTGGTCGACGCCCTCGGGGCCAACGTCCGTGAGCTGGCCGCTGCCTGTTCCCAGCTCGTCGCGGACTGCGAAGGTCGGGTCGACGACACGGCGGTGGAGCGTTACCACCGCGGTCGGGTCGAGGCATCGGGGTTCGATGTCGCGGACGCTGCCCTCACCGGTCAGGCAGAGCGCGCGCTGCTTCTGCTGCGGCATGCCCTGGCAGTCGGCGTCGCGCCCGTCCTGGTCACGAGTGCCCTGGCCTCGGGGCTGCGGACCCTGGCGAAGGTGGGGTCCGCGCGTGGTGGCACCAAGTCTGTCGACCTGGCCAGGGAGCTGGCGCTGCCGCCGTTCCTGGTGGACAAGGCTCGTCGCCAGCTGCCCGGGTGGACTCCGGGCGGGATCGCTGCGGCGATCACCGTCGTGGCCACAGCCGACGCCGAGGTCAAGGGTGCGGGTGCGGGCGGAGACCCCGCCTATGCGCTGGAACGCACCGTGCTCGCGGTCGCCTCGGCCCGGAGCACGTCACCCCCGCGGTAAGCCAGCCGCTGGGCACTGCGCCGCCGAGGGACCCCGCTTAGAGCGCGGCTGCCCGCTTGGCGATCGCCGACTTCTTGTTCGCCGCCTGGTTGGCGTGGATCACGCCCTTGGTGGCTGCCTTGTCGAGTGAACGGCTCGCCGAGCGAGCCAGCTGGATGGCCGTCTCGCTGTCCCCGGCGTCGGCGGCCGCGCGGAACTTGCGGATCGCGGTCCTCACCGACGACTTCACGGCCTTGTTGCGCTCATGGCGCTTCTCGTTGGTCTTGATCCGCTTGATCTGGGACTTGATGTTTGCCACGACAGTGTGCCTCTGCTCGTACGGTCCAATGGGGGTCCGCGCAGCGACCCGCTGGCACGGACCGGGCACACCGTACGAGCAGCCGGTGCACGAGGGACCGTGAGGCGGAGAGCGGACGCGACCGGCCACGCTAGCAGGGCGATCGGGTGCCGGCCAAACGTCGCCGGGGCCAGTCGTCGAGCGCACCGGACCTGGTCGCCGGCGGAGCTCGGAGGTCTCGGAGGTCTCGGAGGTCTCGGAGGTCACTGCCGCGGGGTGCCAGTGACGCCACGGTCGGGATGCCACGACCGTGGGAGCATGGGCCGATAGGCCGACGGTCTCCTGCGCTGCCCGGCCCCCCGACGTACCTGGATCGAGAGAGGCTTCCGAGCTCGTGACCGCCCGCGCCCTCCCGCCCGGTGCTACCGACCCCCGGCTGATCCGCAACTTCTCGATCATTGCTCACATCGACCATGGGAAGTCCACCCTTGCCGACCGGATGCTGCAGATCACCGGCAAGGTTATATTACCGTCAGA
>JAJYSQ010000201.1 GCA_021793495.1 Actinomycetes bacterium | reverse complement strand
GGGCGCGGAACAGCTCGACCGTCTCGAGCACGTGCGACCGGGTCTCGGCATCTGCACGCACCTTGATCAGCACAAGCTCCCGTCCGACCGAGCCGCCCGGCTCGAGCTCGACGATCTTGATGACGTTGACCAGCTTGTTCAGCTGCTTGGTCACCTGCTCCAACGGGAGCTCCTCGACGTTGACCACGATCGTCATCCGGGAGACGTCCGGATGCTCGGTCGGACCGACGGCCAGGGAGTCGATGTTGAAGCCTCGCCGGGCGAACAGCCCGGCGATCCGGGCCAGGACGCTCGGCTGGTTCTCCACCAGTACCGACAGCGTGTGCTTGGACACCGCAAGAGCCTTCCTTCCAGGAACGGTACGTCCGTACAAGGCGGGTCGTTGCCCGGCACGGGTCAGGTGGGTCGGCACGTCCGGGAGCTACTCCTCCCGATCCCAGATGGGGGCCAGACCGCGAGCGAGCATGATCTCGTCGTTGCTCCTGCCGGACGGGACCATCGGCCAGACCATCGCGTCCCGGTGCACCCCGAAGTCGATCACCACCGGCTGGTCGTCGATCGCCATGGCCTGCTCGATCACCGCGTCCACCTCGCTGGGCTTGTCGGCGCGCAGTCCGACAGCCCCCATCGCTTCGGCGAGCTTCACGAAGTCGGGGATCCGCTTGGAGTGCAGATCGGTGTGCGAGTACCGGGAGCCGTAGAACAGCGTCTGCCACTGCCGGACCATGCCGAGGCTCTCGTTGTTGATCAGCGCGACCTTGATCGGCAGGTCGTTGAGCGCGGCGGTGACCAGCTCCTGGTTGGTCATCTGGAAGCACCCGTCGCCGTCCACCGCCCAGACCACCGCATCCGGGCGTCCCGCCTTCGCCCCCATCGCGGCCGGTACGGCGAAGCCCATGGTGCCCAGGCCACCGGAGTTCAGCCAGGTGTGCGGCTTCTCGTACCGGATGAACTGTGCGGCCCACATCTGGTGCTGGCCCACCCCGGCGACGTACACCGCATCCGGACCGACGATCTGACCCAGCCGCTCGATGACGTACTGCGGGGCCAGGGACCCGTCCTCCGGCTGCTCGTACCCCAGCGGGTAGGTCCGGCGCCAGGCGTCGATCGTCGCCCACCACGCGGTGAGATCACCCCGCCGTCCCGCGGCATGCTCGGCGGTGACAGCGGCCACGAGCTCGGCGACCACCTCGGCCACATCCCCCACGATCGGCACGTCCGCCGTACGGTTCTTGGAGATCTCCGCCGGGTCGATGTCGGCGTGCACGACGGTGGCCCCCGGGGCAAAAGAGTCCAGCTTCCCGGTGACCCGGTCATCGAACCTCGCGCCCAGCGCGACGATCAGGTCGGCCTTCTGCAGCGCGCCGACCGCGGCAACCGTGCCGTGCATACCGGGCATGCCCAGGTGCGCCGGGTGGCTGTCCGGGAAGGCACCGCGAGCGGTCAGCGTCGTGACCACCGGTGCCCCGGTGGCCTCGACCAGCCGAGCCAGCCCGGCACTGGCCCGAGCCTTCAACACCCCGCCACCCACGTACAGCACCGGACGCGCCGCCTCGACGAGCAGCCGTGCGGCTTCTCGCACCTGCTTGGCATGCGGTCGGGTCACCGGGTGGTACCCCGGCAGGTCCAGCTCGGTGGGCCAGGCGAACGTGGCGGTGGAGGCCTGCAGCGCGTCCTTGGCGATATCGACCAGGACCGGACCCGGGCGACCGCTGGCGGCGAGGTAGAAGGCCTCGGCGATCGTCCGCGGGATCATCGCCGGGTCGGTCACCAGGTAGCTGTGCTTGGTGATCGGCAGGGTGATCCCGCGGATGTCCGCCTCTTGGAAGGCGTCCGTGCCGATCGCCGAGCTGGCCACCTGACCGGTGATCGCGACGATCGGCACCGAGTCCATGTGGGCGTCGGCCAACGGTGTCACCAGGTTCGTCGCGCCCGGGCCCGAGGTCGCCATGGCCACCCCGACCCGTCCGGTGGCCAGCGCGTACCCCTCGGCAGCGTGTCCCGCTCCCTGCTCGTGACGCACCAGGATGTGCCGGATCCGGGTGGAGTCCATCAGCGGGTCGTACGCCGGCAGGATGGCACCCCCCGGGATGCCGAAGATGGTGTCCACCCCGGCCGACTCCAGGGAGCGGATCAGGGACTGGGCTCCGGTGAGCTGCTCGGACATCGATGGCTTCTCTCGGCTCGCAGGGTCGGCGCAGGCGCAGGCGCCTCGTCGGGGGCAACAAAAAACCCCTCGGGCCGGCAGGGCCTGACGAGGGGTAGCGCGCTCGGCGGGAGGATCAGCCGGCGCGCTGGACGATTACGAGGAGGCGGTTGAGCACGTGCTCAGCCTGGACCGCGACCGGGTGCCATGTCAAGGCTGTGGGACGCGTGTCTCGACATTCGAGAGGTCGATCGCCGACTCGCCCGGCAGCGGCACCGGCCCGACCGAACCCGGGCATCCACCTCGGGCCAGGACCAGCCGCATCCCGGACCGGACGGCCGCGTCATGCAGGTCGGGGGTGAAGACCGCAACCTGCCCCTTGCCCAACGCCTTTGCCCGGTACATCGCCAGGTCCGCGTCGCGCAGCAGCTCCTCGACCCCAACCCCGTCCTGGGCGTACGCCATCCCGGTGCTGGCCGTCACCGCCACCTCGTGCCCGCCGACGACGTAGGGCTCCCCCAGCACCTGCACGATCCGGGCTGCGACCTCCCCCGCTGCGACCCGCGCTGCGTCCCGGTCCACCAGCACCGCGAACTCGTCCCCGCCCAACCTGGCCACGGTGTCCTCGACCCGCACCACCGACCGTAGCCGCTGGGCCACCTGCACCAGCAGCTCGTCGCCGGCGGCATGCCCGAGGGAGTCGTTCACCGCTTTGAACCCGTCCAGGTCCAAGAACAGGGCCGCGACCCGCTGGGCGACCTGACGACCGGACAAGGCGTGCTCCACCCGCTCGACGAACAGGGCCCGGTTCGCCAATCCGGTGAGCACGTCGTGGAAGGCCAGGTGGGCCAGCTGCTCCTGCAGCCGCATCCGCTCGGTCACGTCCCGGACGTTGAGCAGGAACCCGTCCGGGTGGGTGCTCAACGCCGCCTCGACAGGCACCCAGCGGCCGTGGGCGTCGCTGATCCGGACGCTCAGGCAGTACACCGGCTCGGACTCGTCGCGCCGCTGCGCCAGCCGCTGCCGCACCCCGACCAGGTCCTCCGGGTGGACCAGGGCGGCGACGTCCGTGCCGATGAGCACACCAGGTCGGTAGCCGTAGCCGCGCTCCATCGCCGGGGAGACGTACCGGATCGTCCCGGCGGGGCTGATGACGATCAGCACGTCCTGGGAGGCGTCCAGCATGCTGGCCAGCTGGGCCTCGCGCACGGCCAGCGCCCGGGTCAGCCGCGCGGTGTCCGCCAGGGACCAGCCTTGCCGGGCGACCAGCCCGAGCACCGCCAGCCCGCCGACGACCAGAGCGAGGGAACCGACCCGCCGGCCCGACAGCAGCTCCACGACGACCAGGGCGACCGCCACCCCGGTGGCCACGTACGGCAGGGATGCCGTGCGCGCCGGGACCGCGGTGTGCGGCACCGTCCCGGCCAGGTCCGCGCTGTCCAGCCAGGGGGCCACGGCGAGCAGGACCGCCGCAGCGAACCAGAGCAGGACCACCGGCCACCCGGGGGCGGGGTGCAGCGTCAGCCGCTCCACCGCGTACGCCGCCTCGGCCGTGGCGGCCAGCAGCACGACGCCGACCCCGGCGGTGACGGCCCGCCGGTGGCCAGCCGGGGTGCGCATCCAGACCCCGCCGGCCACGGCGAGCAGGAAGGTGTCCAGGATCGGCATCAGGATGGTGCCCGCAACCTGCCAGCCGGTCCAGGTCTCGGTCCGGGCCAGCGGCGTGACCAGCAGCGTCCACAGCACCAGCAGCACCGAGGCGGCGGCCAGCCACGCGTCCAGGACCAGCCGCCCGTACCCGCCCGGATCGTGTCCGCCGACCAGGAACGCCAGCGTCCCGGTCAGCACCAGCACCCATCCGGCGACGAAGAACACCTCCGGGGCTCCCGGGGAGACGACCAGCGTGCCCGGGCGCACCAGCAGTCCCAGCGCGACGTTGCCGGCCGCCCACAGCACTCCGCCCGCTCCCAGCAGCCGCCACGCTCGCCGGGTACGCCGCAGGGTGGCCGCACCGCCGGTGAGGCAGGAGTAGGCCGCCACGACCACGGCGACCAGCCCCGCGACCTCACCGACCAGGTCGTTGGTCAGCGTCGAGCGCCCACCGCCGCTGACCAGGCCGATGGCCCAGGCGACCTGCAGCAGACCGGCCAGGACCAGCCCGGCGAGGACGGGGCGCGGCAGCACACGGGCACCCTCCGGCATCCCGCCCCCCTCCGCCTGCGTCGCATCCGACCGACCTGCCGACGGGTCGACCGTTGGCGATGGTCAAGTCTGGCCCATGGACGGGTCAGGAGGAAGCCCTCCGGCCACCAGACCCAGCGCCAGCCCACCGGTCGCGGAACGCTCAGTCGCAGACGGCTCCGGTGGACGCCGAGCCCACCAGCCGGGCGTACTTGCCCAAGGCCCCGCGGGTGTAGCGAGCCGGCAGCGGCTGGAAACCGGCGCGACGGGCCGCCATCTCGGCCTGGTCGACCAGCACGTCCAGGGTCCGGCTCGTGGTGTCCAGTCGAATCCGGTCGCCGTCGACCACCAGCCCGATCGGTCCGCCCTCGGTCGCCTCCGGGGCGACGTGGCCCACGCAGGGCCCGGTGGTCCCGCCGGAGAACCGGCCATCGGTGA
>JAJYSQ010000200.1 GCA_021793495.1 Actinomycetes bacterium | reverse complement strand
CTAAACGCTGAGCGTTATGTCAACCTGGCTTCGTGGAGGACAGTAGGGCTCACCGGTCCTCGATGCAACGACACCCCCGCGTGTCGGGCGACGTGCGTGTCGGGCGGGTGTACGCCGAGCGCCCCGGCGTGCCCGCGGGCGGCCTCAGCTGGTGGGCGGGGTGCGCGGAGCAGCGTCGATCCCGGCCTCGCGGCGCTGGGCCGCGGTGATCGGGGTCGGCGCGCCGGTCAGCGGGTCGGAGCCCGAGGCGGTCTTCGGGAAGGCGATCACGTCCCGGATCGAGTCGGCACCGGCCAGCAGAGCGACCGTGCGGTCCCAGCCGAGCGCGATCCCCCCGTGCGGCGGCGGCCCGTAGGCGAACGCCTCGAGCAGGAAGCCGAACTTGCTGGTCGCCTCCTCGCTGGACAGCCCGATCACGTCGAACACCCGCTGCTGCATCTCGCGGCGATGGATCCGGATCGACCCGCCACCGATCTCCGAGCCGTTGCACACGATGTCGTACGCGCGTGCCAACGCCTGGTCCGGGTGCTGGTGGAACGTCTCGGCCCACGCGTCGGTCGGCGAGGTGAATGGATGGTGGACCGCGGTCCACCCACCGTCGGCGGACTCCTCGAACATCGGGGCGTCGACCACCCACACGAAGGCCCAGTCGTCCGGGTCCACCAGGCCGGTGCGCCGGGCGATCTCCACCCGCGCCGCGCCGAGCAGCCCCTGGGTCCCCGCGCGACGTCCGGCGGCCAGCAGCACGGCGTCCCCGGGCGCGGCGCCGGTAGCGGCCAGCAGCCCGTGGCGCTCACCCTCGGACAGGTTGCGGGCCAACGGGCCGGTCAGCTCGCCGTCCGCACCGACCAGGACGTACGCCAGCCCGCCGGCACCCCGGGACCGGGCCCATTGGCCCCAGGCGTCGAGCTCCCGGCGGGACTGCCCGCCCCCGCCAGCCATGACGACCCCTCCGACATGCCAGTCGGTCACGCCATCGGGGGCGGCGAACACCCGGATCGCGGTACCAGCGAAGGATGCGGTCAGGTCGGTGAGCTCGACGGCGTAACGCAGGTCCGGCTTGTCCGAGCCGTACCGGGCCATCGCCTCGGCGTAGGTGATGCGCGGGATCGGGCGGGGCAGCGAGACGCCGCGCAGCTCGGACCAGAGCCGGGCGATCACCTCCTCGCCCAAGGCGATCACGTCGTCGGCGGTGACGAAGGACATCTCGATGTCCAGCTGGGTGAACTCCGGCTGCCGGTCGGCCCGGAAGTCCTCGTCGCGGAAGCAACGAGCCAGCTGGTAGTACTGCTCGAAGCCAGCGACCATCAGCAGCTGCTTGAACAGCTGCGGCGACTGGGGCAGGGCGTACCACTGCCCAGGGGCCAGCCGGACCGGTACGAGGAAGTCACGCGCCCCCTCCGGGGTGGACCGGGTCAGGTCCGGGGTCTCCACCTCCACGAAGCCGTGCTCGGCCATCACCGCCCGCGCGATCCGGTTGGCCTCGCTGCGCAGACGCAGGTTGGCCGCCATCGGCGCGCGGCGCAGGTCCAGGTAGCGGTAGCGCAGCCGAGTCTCCTCGTTGACCGCGGCTGACGCCGGCGCATCCTCGACCGGGAACGGCAACGCGGCGGACTCGGAGAGCACCCGCACCTCCCCCGCCTCGACCTCGACCTGGCCGGTGGCCAGCGCCGGGTTCTCGTTGCCCGCCGGGCGCACCCGGACCGTCCCGATCACCGCCACGCAGCACTCCGGACGCAGCCCGTGAGCCGCCGCAGCATCCCGGACGACGACCTGCACCACGCCGGAGGCGTCTCGCAGGTCGATGAAGGCCACCCCGCCATGCTCACGGCGACGAGCCACCCACCCGGTGAGCGTGACCGTCTCGCCCTCCTGCGAGGTTCGCAGCGAGCCGGCGGGGTGGGTACGGATCACGAGTCCTTCTCCTGGAGCAGTCGGGTGAGGGTGTCGACGAGCCGCGAGAGCGGGACAGCCGTCTGGTTGCCGGCGACCAGGTCCTTGACCTGGGCGACGTCCGCCGCCAGGTCACGGGAGCCGACGAGCACCGCGTACGCGGCGCCGGACCGGTCCGCCGCCTTCATCGCCCCCTTCAGCGCCCGGTTGCCGAACGCCTGGTCGGTCCTGATCCCGGCGCGACGCAGCGAGACCACGATGCTGAACACCTCGCGCCCAGCCTCCGGCCCCAGGGCGACGGCGAACACGTCGAGCGGCGCCGCCACGGCCAGCCCGGTCCCCTCGGCCTCCACCGCCAGCAGCGTGCGGTCCACGCCGAGCCCGAACCCGATGCCCGGCAGCGCTGGTCCGCCGAGCACCTCCGCCAGACCGTCATACCGGCCGCCGCCGCCGATCCCGGACTGCGCCCCCAGCCCGTCGTGGACGAACTCGAACGTGGTCCGGGTGTAGTAGTCCAGCCCGCGGACCAGCCGGGGCTCGTCACGCCAGGGAACCCCGACGTCGGCCAGCAGGGTGCGCACCGTGTCGTGGTGGGCGCGACACTCGGCGCACAGGAAGGTCGACATCAGGGGGGCCTCGGCGAGCCGGTCGCGGACCTCGGGACGCTTGTCGTCGAGCACCCGCAGCGGGTTGACCGTCGCCCGCCGACGTGTCTCGGCATCCATCTCGATCGTGGCCAGGAAGGCGACGAGCGCCTCCCGGTACGCCGGGCGGCAGACGGCGCACCCCAAGGTGTTGAGGTCCAGGCGGACTCCGCGCAGCCCGAGACCGGCGTACCCCTCCCAGCCGATAGCGATCACCTCGGCGTCCAGGGCGGGGTCCTCGGAGCCCAACGCCTCGATGCCCAGCTGTTGCAGCTGTCGGTACCGGCCTGCCTGGGGCCGCTCGTACCGGAAGAACGGGCCGGCGTACCAGAGCTTGACCGGCAGCCGTCCGCGGTCCAACCCATGCTCGAGCACCGCCCGGACCACACCGGCGGTCCCCTCGGGACGCAGGGTGACCTCGTCGCCCCCGCGGGTGGTGAACGAGTACATCTCCTTGCTCACGACGTCGGTGCTCTCTCCGACGCCGCGGGCGTACAGCGCGGTCTGCTCGAAGACCGGCAGCTCGAGGTAGGAGTACCCGGCGGCCCGTGCGGGGGCAGCCAGGCGTTCGCGCACGCGCAGGAACTCCTCGCCGCGCGGCGGGAGGTACTCCAGGACGCCTCGAGGGGCGCGGTACAGCGGTCCGCTCACCGAGACACCGCGGCCAGGGCGCGCAGGTACGGGTTCGAGGCCAGCTCCGCGCCGATCGTGGTCCGCGGCCCGTGCCCGGGCAGCACCACCGTGGCCGGGTCCAGAGACGCCACCCGGGTCACCAGGGTGACGCGCATGGCCTGCGGATCACCACCCGGCAGGTCGGTGCGCCCGATCGAACCAGCGAACAGGACATCGCCGCTCAGGCACAGCGGACCCGTCTGACCCGGGTCGGCCGAGACGGGTATGCGTGCGTCGGTGCGCAGCAGCACCGAGCCCGGCGTATGCCCCGGCGCGTGGTCGACGACCAGGGTCAGCCCCGCCAGCTCCAGCACGGTCCCGTCACCCATCGCCCGCACGTCCTCGGGCGCGGTGTAGGTCAGCCCCGGTCCGAACGAGGCCATCATTGCCGCCGCCTGCTCGGACAACCCCTTCAGCGGATCGGCCAGCAGATCGGTGTCGCCCGGGTGGATGTAGGCCGGGACCCCGTAGGCACCACCCACCGGAGCCACCGAGAACGTGTGGTCCAGGTGCCCGTGGGTGAGCACCACGGCGACCGGGCGCAGCTGGTGCTCGGCGACCACCTCGGCCAGCCGATCGACCACGCCGACCCCCGGGTCGACGACCACACACTCCTCGCCGACGGCGGGAGCGAGCACGTAGCAGTTCGTCCCGAAAGCCACGGCCGGGAACCCGATGACCAGCACGATCCTCCTCCGACCCACCCGCCAGCACACGCTTGCCCCAGGGCCGGGGGGCCGAGAGGGGCGGGTGCCCAGGCTACCGGGGGACGCGCGCCGCCAGCCACCAGGCGTACCGCCGGCTGCCTAGACTGTCCCGGTGCCCAGCCGGAAACGAGAACGCCAGCTCGCCCGGACCCGGTACGAGCGGCGTCGAGAGCGGGCCGCCCGTGCCCAGGCCCGTCGCCGAGCCCGGCTGCGCCTCGGTGCCATCATCCTGACGGTCGCCGTCGTCCTCGGCGGGGTGACCGCCATCGGCCTGGCGCTCGGCGGCTCGCCGAAGCCCAGCCGCAACGCCACCAGCGCCACCGGGTCCCCCGCGACCGCTGCGACGGGTGCCGGCACCTGTCGGTACACGCGCACCGCGGGCCCGGACACCACGTTCGTCGGCCTGCCGCCGCCGACCCCCGACCGGACCGCGGGTCAGGTGGCGGCGATCCACACCAACCGCGGCACGATCGCCGTGGCGCTGGACACCGCAGCCTCCCCGTGCACCACGAACTCCTTCGCCTTCCTGGCTCGCAAGGGCTTCTTCAACCACACCTCGTGCCACCGGCTGACCACCGCGGCCGACGGGATCTACGTGCTGCAGTGCGGCGACCCCTCCAGCACGGGCCTGGGCGGCCCCGGGTACGAGTTCGGGCTCGAGCACGTCCCGTCCAACGCGGTCTACCCGGCCGGGACAGTGGCGATGGCCCGGGCCGCCAGCCCGGGCAGCAACGGCAGCCAGTTCTTCATCGTCTACCGCACGACCAGCCTGCCGGCCCCCGGGTACACGATCCTCGGTCAGGTGACCTCCGGGCTGAGCGTCGTGACCACGGTGGCCGCAGCCGGGGTCAACCCGGC
>JAJYSQ010000199.1 GCA_021793495.1 Actinomycetes bacterium | reverse complement strand
TCGAGCGGTGCTCGGTGCTGGTGCACGTGCTGGACGCGGCGACCGTCGATCCTGGTCGGGACCCCGAGAGCGACATGGACACGATCGAGTCCGAGCTGGCGCAGTACGGCGGCCTGGCCCACCGCCCCCGGCTCGTGGTGATCAACAAAGTAGACGTCCCGGAGGCCCGAGAGCTGGCGAACCTGGTAGCACCGGCGCTTCGCGACCGTGGGCTGCGGGTCATGCTGGTGTCTGCGGCGACTCACGAGGGTCTGCGCGAGCTGACCTTCGCCATGGCCGAGCTGGTGGTGCAGGCACGGCTGGCCGCCGAGGCCGACCCGGCACCCCGCATCGTGCTGCGCCCTCGGGCCGTCGACGACTCCGGCTTCACCGTCTCGGACGAGGGTGGTCGGTTCCGGGTGCGTGGTACGAAACCGGAACGGTGGGTCCGTCAGACCGACTTCACCAACGACGAGGCAGTCGGCTTCCTCGCTGACCGGCTGGCCCGGCTGGGGGTGGAGAGGGCGCTGGTCGAGGCCGGGGCACAGGCCGGTGCCGAAGTGGTCATCGGCGGCGAGGACGCAGTGGTCTTCGACTGGGACCCGGCCCGGACCGCCGGTGCCGAGCTGCGCACGGGGCCCCGAGGGACCGACCCGAGGCTGGACCCGGCGTGAGAAGCCCAGCGGACCTGGTCCCGCACGAGCCGGACGAGGGGCTGCGAGAGTCGGTCGACTCGGCCCGACTGGTGGTGGTGAAGGTCGGATCGTCCTCGCTGACCACCGCGTCCGGTGGCATCGACGACGAGAGGATCGGCGAGCTGGCCCGGGTGCTGGCCGAGCGGCGGGCCCGAGGTGTCCGTGTGGTGCTGGTCTCCTCGGGGGCGATCGCGGCGGGTCTGGCACCTCTGGGGCTGGTCCACCGGCCGCGCGACCTGGCCACCCAGCAGGCCGCCGCCAGCGTCGGGCAGGGCTTGCTGGTGCACCGGTACACCGCGGCGATGGCCGAGCTTGGCATCACGGTCGGGCAGGTGCTGCTCACCGCGGACGACGTGATCCGGCGCACCCACTACCGGAACGCGGCTCGGACCCTGTTCCGCCTGCTCGACCTCGGTGTGCTGCCGGTGGTGAACGAGAACGACACGGTGGCCACCCAGGAGATCCGGTTTGGTGACAACGACCGGCTGGCCGCGCTGGTCGCCCAGGTTCTGCGTGCCGACCTGCTGGTGCTGCTCTCCGACGTGGACGGGCTGTACGACGGGCCCCCGGCGCGTCCGGGCTCCCGACTGATCCGCGAGGTGCGCGGGCCGGCTGATCTCGAAAAGGTCGTGCTGGGCCGGGTCGGCGCGGGTGGCGTGGGCACCGGAGGCATTGTCACCAAGATCGACGCCGCCCGTCTGGCGACCCAGGTAGGGATCCCGGTGGTCCTGGCCGCGGCCGCCCAGGCTGCTTCCGCGTTGTCTGGGGGACGGGTCGGCACGCTGTTCCGGTCGACCGGGACCCGCAAGGCGACCCGGCTGCTGTGGCTGGCCCACGCGACGGTGCCGGTCGGACGGCTACGGCTGGACCCCGGGGCGGTTGCCGCGGTCGTCACCCGACGTCTGTCGCTCCTGCCGGCTGGGGTGACGGGCGTGGAGGGCCGGTTCGCCGCCGGTGACCCGGTAGACCTGGTCGACGAGTCCGGAGTGGTCGTCGGGCGAGGCCTGGTCAGCTATGACTCCAGCGAGCTACCGGGGCTGCTCGGTCGGTCGACCCGTGCCTTGGCCGAGGAGCTCGGTGCCGCCTACGCCCGGGAGGTCGTGCACCGGGACGATCTCGTGGTGCTGCGCCGCGCCGCGCCGGCGTCCCGTTGACCTACGCTGGGACCATGACCGTGACGGTGAGCGGCACCGAGGCGCCGCAGACCCCCCCGGAGACCGCAGGGTCGGGCGCTGGCGAGGCGGAGACCGTCGGCTCGGCGACTGGTGGTGCCGCTGGCGAGGTCGCCGACCTGGCACGCCGGGCCCGGGTGGCCTCCCGTTCCCTGGCCACCGCCAGCCGCGGGGTGAAGGATGCCGCCCTGCGGGGGATCGCCCGAGCACTCGGTGAGCGAACCCCGGCGATACTGGCGGCGAACGAGCGGGACCTCGCGCGGGCCCAGGAGCAGGGCACCCCCGGGGCGATCCTCGACCGGCTCACGCTGACCCCGGCCCGGATCGCCGGGATGGCCTCGGCGCTGGGGACGATCGCCGACCTGCCCGATCCGGTCGGTGAGGTGGTCCGGGGCTCGACCCTGCCCAACGGATTGGTGATGCGCCAGGTCAGGGTGCCGCTCGGCGTGGTCGCGGTGGTCTACGAGGCCCGGCCGAACGTGACGGTCGACGCGGCGGGGCTCGCGCTGAAGTCGGGCAACGCGGTGCTGCTGCGCGGGTCCTCCTCTGCCGCGGAGTCCAACGCCACGCTGGTCGGCGTGATCCAGGACGCCCTCGTCCAGGCCGGGCTGCCGGCCGATGCGGTGCTGGGCGTCCCGGCGACCAGCCGGGAGACCACCCGTGCCCTGCTGGGGGCCCGGGGCCTGGTCGATGTGGTGATCCCCCGGGGAGGTGCCGGGCTGATCCGGACGGTCGTGGCCGAGGCCCGCGTCCCGGTGATCGAGACCGGGGTCGGCAACTGCCACGTGTACGTGGACGCCGGTGCCGATGTCGCCAAGGCGGTCGCGATCCTGCTGGACTCGAAGACCTCCCGGCCCAGCGTGTGCAACGCGGCCGAGACCGTGCTGGTGCACGTCGGCATCGCCGACGAGTTCTGGCCGGTCGCGCTGCCCGCCCTGGCCGCGGCCGGGGTCCGGGTGCACGCCGACCCTCGGGTGCTCGCGCACGTCCGAGCCACGGGTGTGCTGGCGGTGGAGGCAACCGCCGAGGACTGGGACACCGAGTATCTTTCGATGGACATCGCCGCCGGAACCGTGGACTCGTTGGACGAGGCGATCGGACACATCCGGGCCCACTCCACCGGGCACACCGAGGCCATCGTCACCGAGTCGCTGGGCGCCGCGCGCCGGTTCGTCGCCGAGGTGGACGCGGCGGCCGTCATGGTCAACGCCTCGACCCGGTTCACCGACGGCGGAGAGCTCGGGTTCGGTGCCGAGATCGGCATCTCCACCCAGAAGTTGCACGCCCGGGGTCCGCTCGGGCTGTCCGAGCTGACCACCACCACGTTCGTGGTCACCGGAGACGGCCACGTCCGCGGCTGACCCTCGCTGGGACCGGCGCCCGGTGCCCCGCTGGGTGGGCCCGGCCTTCCTCACTTTCAGCATCGGGATGGTGCCGTGGATCGTGTACCTGGGCAACACGCTGCCCCAGCGGACGACCGCCGGGCACTATCGGGGCGCATGGGTCGGTTTCGACGTGATGCTGATGGCGGCTCTGTTTGCCACGGGTTGGTTGGCTGCACGGGGCCGCCGTCGGGTCGCGATGCCCGCAGTGATCACGGCCACCCTGCTGGTCGTCGATGCCTGGTTCGACGTGATGACGACGGTCGGCCGCGAGGAACGTCTCGTCTCGGTCCTCATGGCGTTGCTCGTCGAGCTGCCGCTGGCGGCGATGTGCCTGTGGATCGCCGGACACGTGCAGCGCGTGGTCGCCGGGCACCTCCTGCTCCTCGGTGAGCCGACCGAGGAGCAACCGGACCCGCCGGATCCCCCCACCGTCCGGCAGTCCGCCCCTCCTCGGTTACGCTGACGCGGCTGGGCTCCGGCGTGGATGCCTCGGCGGAGGCTGGGCGTCGAGCGGACGCCCTCGACGAGGGGAGTGTGCCGCAGCCATGATGCAGACCGCGATGACGGGTCACGTGCTGGCCGTGGCGGGATCGACCGCGGCTGCTCGGACCCTGGCGCTGCCGGCGTGGGGTTTCGGGCTGCTGGCCTTCGGGGTGCTGACCGGGTTGTTGCTCCTGGTCTTCTCGTTCGTGCACTGGCGGGGGTAGCTCCACCGTTGTGCACTGGCGGGGGGTAGCTCCGCGGTGACGAGTCAAGCCACGCCCCTGACCTGCCGACCCCGTTAGGGTCATGCGGTCGTTGGTCGTGGTCGAAGGAGGGTCGGCACCGGCATGGGTGTGCAGCACGGACGCCCGACCCGGATCGGGGTCATGGGCGGTACGTTCGACCCGGTCCACCACGGCCACCTGGTCGCGGCCAGCGAGGTCGCTTCGGTCTTCGACCTGGACGAGGTCGTCTTCGTGCCCTCAGGCCAGCCGCGGCAGAAGGTGCCGCAGCTGGTCACCTCGGCCGAGCACCGGTACCTGATGACGGTCATCGCTACCGCGTCCAACCCCCGGTTCACGGTCAGCCGGGTGGACATCGACCGGCCTGGGGTGACGTACACCATCGACACCCTGCGCGACCTGCGAGTCGAGCGTGGCGGTCAGGTCGACCTGTTCTTCATCACCGGTGCCGACGCGCTGGCCCAGATCCTGTCCTGGAAGGACGCCGACGAGCTGTTCGACCTCGCGCACTTCGTCGGGGTGACCCGTCCCGGCCATGCGCTGGGTGACGAGGGGCTGCCGCGCGATCGGGTCAGCCTGATGGAGGTCCCGGCGCTGGCGATCTCCTCCACCGACTGCCGCGACCGGGTCCGCCGCGGTGAGCCGGTCTGGTACCTGGTGCCGGACGGGGTGGTCCAGTACATCGCCAAGCACCGGCTGTACCGCGAGCTGGTACCCGTGGGTGAGGGCGTGGGTGCCCCGCAGGAGCGGGGGTGAGCTCGCACCGACGGACCGGCGGATCGCTGCTCGAACCGCGGCATCCGGCACCTGCACACGCCCCGGAGGCGGGGCGTGT
>JAJYSQ010000198.1 GCA_021793495.1 Actinomycetes bacterium | reverse complement strand
TTGTCCGACCGACGAGCACGGCTGATCGGGCCATCGGCAGCGACCGGAAGCGGTCGACGATCCCCTTCTGCAGGTCGTCGGCCAGCCCCACCCCGGTCAGCGCGCTGCCGAAGGCCACCGTCTGGGTGAAGATGCCCGCCATCAGGAACTCCCGGTAGTTGACCCCGGGGATGGTGATCGCGCTGCCGAACACGTACGCGAACAGCATCACGAACATGATGGGTTGGATCAGGGTGAAGATCAGCAGATTCGGCACGCGCTTGATCTTCACCAGGTTGCGGCGGGTGACGACGAGTCCGTCGGCCAGGGCGGTCAGCACGCCCTCACCGCCCCCGACGCCCACGACCCGGGGCCGCGGCCACCGGTGCCTCGTCCTCCACCGTGACCGGGGCTTGGCCGGTCAGTGCGAGGAAGACGTCGTCCAGGGTTGGTCGGCGCACCCCGACGTCGGTGACGCCCACCCCCACCGCGTCCAACCGGCGCAACGCCTCGATCAGCACTCCGGAACCTCCGGTGATCGGGACCTCCAGGTGTCGGGTGTGCGGGTCGAGGACCGGCTCGCCTCCGAGGTCGCGCAGCTCGGCGGCCGCGATGGTCAGCTCGTCGGGGTGGCTGACGGTCAGCTCCAGGCGCTCCCCGCCGACGTGGCTCTTCAAGATGTCGGCCGTGCCGGCGGCGATCACCCGTCCGTGGTCGATCACCACGATCTCGTCGGCCAGCAGGTCGGCCTCCTCGAGGTACTGCGTGGTGAGCACCACGGTGGAGCCTTGGCGGACCAACCCGGAGATGGTGTCCCACATGGCCAGCCGGCTCCGTGGGTCCAGGCCTGTGGTCGGCTCGTCGAGGAAGATCACGGCTGGCCGGGCGACCAGGCTTGCGGCCAGGTCCAGCCGCCGACGCATTCCTCCGGAGTACGTCTTGACCGGCCGGTTCGCCGCCTCGACCAGGTCGAACTGCTCCAGCAGCTCACCGGCCCGGGATCGCGCCACCCGCCTGCCCAGGTGGTAGAGACGTCCGACCATCTCGAGGTTCTCCTGGCCGGTCAGGTACTCGTCGACCGCGGCACTCTGCCCGGACAGCCCGATCGCCGACCGCACCTTCCGAGCGTCGCGCACCACGTCCAGCCCGGCGACCATGGCGCGTCCGGCATCGGGAACCAGCAAGGTGGTCAAGATCCGTACGGTCGTGGTCTTGCCTGCGCCGTTGGGCCCGAGCAGCCCGAGCACGGTGCCTTCGGGAACGCGAAGGTCCAGGCCGGCGACGGCGACGACGGCACCGAAACGCTTCACCAAGCCTTCAGCCAGCACCGCCGGAGCAGAAGCCACCAGCCCACTATGGCGGAGGTGTCCCGGGCCCCGCCAGCCGATACCCCGACGGATGGCTCGACGGGCCAGGATGGTCCCGTGAGCCGATCACGTGCGGGACGCGGGCGGGCCGGGGCGGTGGCGTTCGTGCTCGCGGCCACCGTGACCGCTGTCTCCTCGTGCAGCCGGCCCGCGCCTTCCCCGGTGCCGCCGGCCCCCACCCCGACCCCGGCGATCGCGCAGGTAGGGACCATGCGCCCGATCGCGCCGAACTACCTCGGGGTGAACCTGGACGCGGCCGCGACGGTGAGCTGGACCGCACCGACCCTGCTGGTCGGGCTGCGCCGTCTGGCCCCGGGTACCGTGCGCTTCCCCGGAGGCGGGGTCGCCAACTACTGGGACTGGCGCACCGGGTGGCTGGACCCGCAGGGAGTGGCCCAGTTCCCCACGCTGGTCGCGCGCCACGCCAGCGTGACGCTGGCGGACCTGTCCGGGGTCGTGCGGGCCGGCGGCTCGGCACCGGTCTTCGCCCTGAACGTGATGACCAGTGGGCTTGCGGACCAGGTGGCGATGCTGCGTGCCGCGCAGGCCGACGGGCTGGCAGTGCGCTACCTGGAGCTCGGTAACGCGGTCTACGGTTCCGCCCCCGAAGTGGTGGCTGCGTTTCCGTCGGCGGGAGCGTACGTCACCGCGATGACCCGGTGGATCACCGTGCTGCACCAGGACTTTCCCTCGGCCCGGATCGCCGTCGTCGGGGCATGGAACCCGCCGGCCGGCAGCGCGACCGGCACGTCTCGTCAGACCGATGCTCGCCGGCGCGGCTGGAACGAGACGGTGACCCACGGCTTGCGGGCCGCCGACGCACTGACCCTCCAGGTGCAGGTCGAGGTCGCTCCGGAGCTCGCCGGTGGCTTGTCCGTCGCCACCCTGCCCGCGCTGTTCGCCCAGCCCTACCAGACGTGGCTGAGCGTGCGTGAACAGATCGACGTGCTGCCGGCCGACACCCACGTCTGGGTCACCCAGTTCGGCGTCTCCGGTCAACCGTCGGCCAGCCGGCCCGGCGCCGCGGTGGCCGACCCGCTGGCCGGCACGTGGGCGCACGGGCTGTACGTGGCGGAGATGGTGATGCTCTTCCTCGCTGACCCGCGGATCGACCTGGTGGAGTACACCGCCCTCGCGGGGGGCGCCTCGGCGGCCCTGGTGGCGGGCACCGGAGCGCCCACGGTCGCCGGCCGTGTCCTGGAGCTGGTCGGCGCCGCGATGCGCGGTGCGACCTCGGCCGCCACGCTGGACGTGACCCGGATCCCCACGCTGTCCGGGGGGCGCCCGGCCCTGCTCGGATGGCTGTTCCACGACCCCACGACGACCCGGGCTGTGCTGCTGAACCTGGCCCCCACGGCCCAGGTGCTGCGCTCGCCCGCGCCCTTGGCTGCGACCTCACCGGTCACCACGGTCACCGGCGACCCGGTGGCCCGCGGCGGTGCCCACCGACCGGCGGTGCACACCTCGAGGCTCGGCCCCACCTTGACGCTCCCGCCCTACTCCCTGACCCTGGTCGGGGTGCCGGCAGCCTCATCAGGGTGAGCGTGCGAGAATCCTGCCTGCGGATCGTCCTGGTCCCCGATGAACCCGCCGATGAAAGGGCGTCCCCGTGTCCGACGCGCTGCACGCCGTGCTCACCACCTCTGAGGGGCAGATCCGGGTGGTGCTGTTCGCCGATCACGCCCCCCAGACCGTACGAAACTTCGTCGGGCTGGCCACCGGGGAGAAGGAGTGGACCGACTCGCGAACCGGCAAGCCCACTCACGCCCCGTTGTACGACGGCACCGTGCTCCACCGGGTCATCCCGGGGTTCATGCTGCAGGGAGGGGACCCGTTGGGCAACGGGACCGGTGGGCCCGGCTACCGGTTCGCCGACGAGTTCCACCCCGAGCTGTCTTTCGACCGGCCGTACCTGCTGGCGATGGCGAACGCCGGACCGAACACGAACGGCTCGCAGTTCTTCATCACCGTCGCCGCCACCACGTGGTTGAACTTCAAGCACACGATCTTCGGTGAGGTGGCCGACCAGGACAGCCGGGACGTGGTCGACCGGATCGCCGCGCTGCCCACCGACGGTCGGGACCGTCCGAGCTCCGACGTGGTGGTCGAGTCCGTGACCATCGAACCGGCAGGCACCGGCGCCGCGTGAGCGTGACCGGCCCGCCGCCGGATGCCACGCCGCCGGTCTGCCACCGGCACCCGCACCGGGAGACGTACATCCGGTGCTCCCGGTGCGACCGGCCGATCTGCCCGGACTGCATGATCGCCGCCCCCGTCGGGTTCCAGTGCCCGGAGTGCGTGGCCGAGGGTCGGAGCGCGGTTCGTGGTGCCCGGACCGTGTTCGGCGGCCGGGTCACCGGTGACCCCGCGTGGGTCACCAAGGTGCTCGTGGCGGCGAACGTCGTGGTGTTCGTCGTCCAGCAGCTGGCCGGTCCGACCTTCACCCTCCGGTACGGCATGCTCAGCTGCCTGCCGGCTCCCGGCGCCTGCCAGATCGGCGTCGCGTCCGGGCAGTGGTACCGGCTGCTCACCGCGGCCTTCCTGCACCTGAGCCTGCTGCACATCGGGTTCAACATGCTGGCACTGTGGATCATCGGGCCTACGGTCGAAGCGGCTCTGGGGCGGGTGCGCTACCTCACCGTCTACCTGCTGGCCGCCCTCGGCGGTTCGGTCGGGTCCTACCTGTTCAGCCCCCTGCCCGGGTACGCCGTGGGCGCCTCCGGGGCGATCTTCGGGCTGTTTGCCGCGTACTTCGTGATCGGCCGGCGGCTACGCCTGGACATCAGCGGGGTGATCGTGATCATCGTGATCAACCTCGTGCTGGGTTTTGTGCTGTCCGGGATCGACTGGCGGGCGCACCTGGGTGGCATGGCCGTCGGCGGCGTGGTCGCCGCGGCGATGACCTGGGCCCCTCGGGCGCGGCGTGAGCTGGTCCAGGCCGGTAGCTCGGTGGCTGTCCTCGCGCTCCTGGTGGTGCTGGCGGCCGTGCGGACCACCAGCCTGACCGGGTAGGCCACGCGACCGCTCGGCTTGTCCACCTCGGCTTGTCCACAGTGGGGACAACCTCTGTGGAGAACTACACCGGTGTCGTTCGGCCGGTGATCTCGTCCGGCCGGTCAGCGCCACCGGGTGGCGAGCAGGAAGCCACCGATGATCAAGCCGAAACCGACCACCATGTTCCAGCCGCCGAGGGCCGGTACCGGGTACCCGGACTGGGTCACGTAGTACACGACGATCCAGATCAGGCCGATCACGAACAAGGCGACCATGGCCGGGACCAGCCAGGCGGGGTTGCCGACCCGTACGGCGGCCCTGGTCGGCCGGGGGGTGACGGCTTCCTTGCGTCGTAGGCGGGACCTGGGCACGACGCACTCCTCGGGTGGTGTGGCGAGTCCGGCGGGGTCGCTCGGCGGCGCTAGCCTACCGAGACACCCTGAGCGTGAGCCCGGGCCCAGGGGGAACGGGG
>JAJYSQ010000197.1 GCA_021793495.1 Actinomycetes bacterium | reverse complement strand
TTCCGATCTGATGTCGGTGACTGATGCGGCGTGCCGGACGCTGCTGGGCATGGAGGTCGCCCGGGAGTTCTACGGGGCTCCGCAGCGGTACATTCTCGGGGCGTCCGAGTCGGCGTTCCAGGACGCCGAAGGAAACCCCAAGTCGGCGTGGGAGACCTACATCGGCCGGGTCCTGGCGTTGGAGCGGGACGAGGACGGTGAGATCCCGCAGGTCGGTACGTTCGCGGCGTACGACCCGTCCGCCTACACCAAGATCGTTGACCTGTATGCGCGGATCATGGCGACGCAGCTCGGGCTGCCGCCGCACTACCTGGGCTACACCACCGACAACCCCGCCTCCGCCGACGCGATCAGAAGCACTGAGGCGCAGCTCGTGAAGCGGGCGGAGCGGAAGCAGACGATGCTGAACGCGCCGTGGGCGCAGCTCCTCCGCCTGGCGCTGCTGATCAAGATGGGGCGGGTGCCGGATCGGGCTCGGCGGATCGAGACGGTGTGGCGGAACCCGGCGACCCCGACGATGGCGGCCCAGACCGACGCCGCGGTGAAGCTGGTGCAGACGCAGATCATCCCGTCGGAGTCGGAGGTGGCTCTAGAGATGGTCGGGCTGAGCGAGGCGCAGCGGCAGCGGGTCCGCGCGGACCGGCGCCGCACGCAGGCGCGGCAGGTTCTCGCGCAGATCGCTGGGCGGGACGATGTGGTGACGGCTGATGGCGTCGCTGGAACAGGCGCGTGAGCAGCAGGCCGCGCAACGCGGCCTGATCCTGCTGATGCTGCAGGACCTCACGCGGACGTGGGTGAACCTGGACCCGGCGCGGCTCGCGGTGACGCTCCCCAGGTGGATCACCGCGGTTCTCGGCGTCATCTCCCGGTACGGAGACGCGGCGGGGGCGCTCGCGCTGGACTACTACGACACCGAACGCGACGCCGCCGGCGTCCCGGGCGCCCCGCCGTCCCCGGAGATCCGTCTCCCGGGCCGGGGTGAGGTGGAGCCGCAATTGCGGTGGGCCACCAAGGGGCTGTGGGACAACCATGTCCTCGACCCCGACGACGAGTTCGACCGGATGTGGCGGCAGATCGTCGCGGAGGAGGCCGCCGCGGACCTCGCGGACCTGGCCCGGCTGGCGGAGGAAGACCTCGCTGAGCTCGGCGACGATGACCTCACCGGCCCCGACGACGAGGATGAGGCCGCGGCCATGGAGTTGAGCCCGGCTGCGGATCGGCTCGCCAAGGCCCGCAGCAACGTGGAGGGCGTCGCGACCCGGCTGGTGACGAACGTGGGCCGCGGCGCGATCGTGGATGCGGTCGCTGAGGACCGGCAGGCAGTCGGGGTGGCGCGGGTCGCGGCACCGGACGCGTGCGCGTTCTGCCGAGTGATGGCCATACGCGGACCGGTCTACAAGAACGAGCGGACCGCAGGGCGCACCGCGAACGCGCAGTTCGTGGGCGCGGGAGAGTTCAAGTACCACAACCATTGCCGCTGCACCGCCGTCCCGTACTTCCAGGGGCAGGAGTGGGACCCGCAGCCGCAGGTGCAGGAGTGGCAGCGGCAGTACGAGCGTGCCCGCGGCATGCAGGGTGACACGCTGCGGAACTTCGACCGGATCGTCCGGACCGGTGGATGAGCAGGCGTGTGGTGCTGGTGTGCGGGCCTCCCGCCGCCGGGAAGTCCACGTGGGTCGCTGACCACGCCGAACCGGGTGACCGGGTCGTCGACCTCGACCAGATCTGCCGGCGGCTCGGGTCCAAGGACCCGCACCAGCATCCGCAGCACATCTTGGACCAGGCCCGCCGGGCCCGTCTCGCTGAGGAAACGCAGGTGGCGCGGATGACTGCGGGCACCGCGTGGGTGATCCGTACGATGCCGGAACCCGAACGGCGGGCGCGGCACGCCGCGGCGCTGGACGCCACCGAAGTGGTGGTCCTCGCGACGCCCGCCGAGGTCGCGAAGGCCCGCGCTGACCAGGATTCACGGCCCGCATGGACGGGAGCCGTGATCGACCGGTGGTGGAGCCGCTACCGGCCTCAGTCTTCCCGCCTGGAGCGGGAGATCACCATGTCCCAACCCCAGGAGGGTTCCTAACCCATGCCCGACGAGATCGAGCAGACCAGCGCCGACACCAGCGCCGTGGACGACACGGCACAGCAGCCCAGCGAGGACACCGGCACCGGCACCAAGACCGGTGACGACGCCCTCGCCGGTGGTGGCGGCACGCCCCAGGAGGGCGCCGGCAAGGCCGATGAGGAGCCGTTCGACGCCGCACGCGCACGAGCGAAGATCCACAAGGCGAACCAGGAGGCCGCGAGTCTCCGTAAGCGCCTGAAGGAGCTTGAGCCGCTCGCGGCAAAGGCCAAGGAGTACGAGGACGCGCAGAAGACCGAGACCGAGCGTCTCCAGTCCCAGCTCACCGAGCGGGAGCAGGAGATCAGCAAGCTTCGGAAGCGGACGGTCCGCAGCGAGGTACGCGCCCTGGCGGCGCACAGCTTCGCAGACGTGACCGACCCGGAGGCGCACCTCGACCTGGACGGCTACATCGGCGACGACGGCGACATCGACACCGACCGGATCAAGGCGGATCTGGCGGACCTGCTCGAACGCAAGCCGCACCTCGGCAAGCCCAAGGCCCCGGAGCCCGAGCCGGAGGAGCCGCGTAGGCGGCGCCCGGCCCCGGACCGGACGCAGGCGTCGGGCGCCAACCAGCAACGGACCAAGGACCCCGCTGACGAGTTCGCGGGGTTCGTTCAGTCGCGGCTCCTGAAGGGACGCCGCTGAGAAAGAGGTGACCGGTGGCTACCACCGACCCGATCCTGCTGTCGGACATCGACAGCAACTTGCTCCCGCGGACGCTCGCGGGACCGATCTTCGAGAAGTCCGTGGAGCAGTCGGCGGTCATGACGCTCGCGCAGCGTGCGCCGCTGTCCATCGACTCCAACACGTCCATCCCGATCCCGCTGGACGTCCCCACCGCCGACTGGGTGGGTCAGGGTGCCCGCAAGCCCCTGTCCTCGGGCGGCATCGACGTCAAGCAGATGTCGCCGAAGAAGATCGCGGTGCTCGTTCCGGTCGCGGAGGAGGTCGTGCGGACCAACGCGGCGGGACTGTGGACGCAGCTTCAGCGGGACCTGCCGACCGCGTTCGCGCGGGCGTTCGACCATGCCGCGATCCACGGAAAGACGATGAAGGGCGCCGCGGGCCCCTTCACCGACTACCTCGCCTCCACCACCAACACCGTCGCGCTCGGCACCGCCGCGCAGAGCAACGGTGGCCTGTGGGCGGATCTGGTGGGCGGCATGGGTCTGGTCGTGGACGGCGACTGGGACTACACCGGCACCGTCGCCGACCCCCGCCTGAAGCCGCAGCTTCTCCTGGCGACCGACACCACCGGCCGCCCGATCCTGGTCGACACGACCACCCCCGGCACCAACATGGCCGCCGCGGGGACGCTGATCGGGGAGCCGCTGGCGTACTCCCGCGGTGTCAGCGGGAAGCAGCGCCGCCAGTCCACCAGCGTGGACACCGGTCTCCGCGCGGTCGGCGGTGACTGGTCGCAGGCCGCCTACGGCGTGGGGATGGACATCACCGTCCGGATCTCCGCCGAGGCGACCTACGTGGACGAGGAGGGCGGCGTCCACTCCGCGTTCCAGGAGAACCTGGTGCTGCTGCTGGCGGAGGCGTACTACGGTTTCGTCATGGGCGACCCGGACGCGTTCGTCACCTACACCGGCACGCCGAGCGGGTCGTGACCGGCACCGGCGCCAAGCCGGCCCCGCGGAAGACCACACAGCGCAAGACCCGGCCGAGAACCATCAAGAAGACGACCGCCGCTGCGGGCCAGGAGCCCACACCGGCGGTTTCTGTGTTCGAGGGGCTCGGCCGGGCGCGGGTGCCGCTGCGGATCGTGGTGCGGATCGGGTACTACCCGCCGCGGCACAACGCCGGGTCGGAGTGGATGGCGCACTCGCTGCTGCGCGCCCTGGTGGCGCGTGGCCACCAGGTGGAGGTGTGGTTGTCGCGGTACTCCGCCGACCGGGAGCCGTACACCCTCGACGGGGTCCGGGTGATCCCGTTTGCGGCGCGGCTCGACTTCGGGGCGGCGGCGTGGCGCGCGGACGTGATGGTCAGCCATCACGAGAACGTGCCGTCTGCGGGTGCTTTGGCGCGGGGGATGGGCCGCCCGTTCGTGGTGCTGTGCCACAACAGCGCACCGGGCGGGTTCCGGAACGTGGGCCGAGGCTCCACCAGCCTGGCGGTGTACAACAGCCTGCACATGCAGGCCGAGGCCGAGGGGTTCTTCTGCGAGTACACCACGGCGCTGCGTCCGGAGCGGTCGATCGTGGTGCGGCCCCCGGTGATCATGGCCGACTACGCCACCACCCCCGGTGACCGCGTCACCCTGATCAACCTCAACGCCGACAAGGGCGGGGAGGTGTTCTGGCAGCTCGCCGAACGGCTCCCGGACATCCAGTTCCTCGGGGTGAAAGGCGCGTACGGGCAGCAGATCGAACGCCCCCGCGGCCTCCCGAACGTGGAGCTGGTGCCGCATCTGCCGGGCGACCGGATGCGGGACCAGGTGTACGCCCGCACGCGGCTGCTGCTGATGCCGTCGGCGCACGAGTCGTGGGGCCGGGTCGCCGTGGAGGCGATGGCGTCCGGGATTCCTGTGGTCGCCGCGCCCACCCCGGGCTTGGCCGAGTGCCTCGGTGAGGCCGGCATGTTCGCTGAGCGCGACGACCTGGACGCGTGGGTGTCTGCGGTGACGCGGCTGGCGGATGAGGCGCAGTGGGCCGAGGCGTCCGACCGTGCCCTGGCCCGGGCGAAG
>JAJYSQ010000196.1 GCA_021793495.1 Actinomycetes bacterium | reverse complement strand
CGATCGACTTCGACCCGACGTTGTACGGCATGGCGGCGCAGTACGACGACGTCGGCGCCTACGTCTACCCCGAGGGGTTCGACTCCGAGACCAACGAGTGGCGCCCAGGGTTCGATGCCCAGCGCGAGGAGTGGGAGCGCCAGTACGCCGAGGCACGCGCCCGGTACGACGCCCACATGCGCCAGGTCGAGGAGTCGCGTGCGGCCGAGGCCGCAGGCGAGGGCGGCGGGGCGGGCTCGTACTCCTCGCAGGGTGACGTGGCGGACAGCACCGGTGACGAGGCGGGCACGAAGAGCGCTACGCCTCCGGCTCCCGGCGGCACGTTGGCCTCGGACGAGGCCCTCGCTGCACTCCGCGAGAAGCTCGCCGGCAACAGCTGACACACGTTGCTGCCTGTCACGCGGCGCCGGCCCACCAGAACGTGGCGGGCCGGCGCCGCGTGGCATGTCGGGTCCTCGCGTGCCGGTGAGATCTTGCCCGCTTGCTTGCCAAAGCCTGACGTGGCGCCGACCCGAGGTTCGCGTGGAGTTTCTACACTCCATTGAGGTTCCCTGCCCTGCGTACCGTTGGTGCGTGCCGGCCCCGTCGGTGAGCGGGTCGCACCCGCCGGCCAGAAAGAGAGCGCTGTCGTGACGATGGCCCTGGAGCTCGTCGACCTGCGGACCGAGATCCGGCTGCGTTCGGCCACCGTGCACGCCGTGGAAGGAGTGTCCCTGTCGGTCGCCGAGGGCGAGACGCTGGGTCTGGTGGGGGAGTCCGGCTGCGGGAAGACGCTTACCGGCCTGTCGATCATGCGCCTGCTGCCCCCCGGAGGCCACGTGGTCGGGGGACAGATCCTCGTCGGTGGGCGGGACCTCGCGGCGTTGCCCGAGGACGAGATGCGCAAGGTCCGGGGCAACGATGTCGCGATGGTCTTCCAGGACCCGATGACCTCGTTGAACCCGACACTGACCGTGGGGCGCCAGATCGCCGAGTCCGTGCGGGTGCACCGAGGGGTGTCCTGGAAGGACGCGAACGACCGTGCCGAAGAGGTCCTCGGCCTGGTCGGCATGCCTCGGCCGAAGGAGCGGCTCGAGGACTACCCCCACCAGCTCTCCGGCGGGATGCGTCAGCGCGTGGGGATCGCGATGGCGCTGGCCTGCGACCCGAAGGTGTTGATCGCCGACGAGCCGACGACCGCTCTGGACGTGACGATCCAGGACCAGATCCTGCACCTGCTCGACGACCTGAAGTCACGGCTGCAGATGGCGGTGCTCCTGGTCACTCACGACCTGGGCGTGATCGCCGGGCGCGCCGACCGGGTCGCCGTGATGTACGCGGGCAAGATCGTGGAGATGACCGAGACCCCGCGGTTGTTCCTGAACACCCGGCATCCGTACACCGAGGCGCTGCTGGCCTCGATCCCCGACTCGGCGGCCGAGCACTCCGGGACGCTCTACAGCATCCCGGGACTGCCCCCGGACCTGGCGGCGGACCTGACGGGGTGCCGATTCGCTCCCCGCTGCCGGTACGCCACCGACGAGTGCCGTGGACAGGAGCCGGTCCTCGGCGGGGACGACCCGTCTCACCCGTACGCCTGCTACCACCCGGTTGGCGAACCGGACGAGCAGTGGTCCGCGCCGACCGAGGTGCAGAGCACGGACGTGGTCGGTTGGCTCGCGGAGAACGCTACGGGCCCGGAGCCGGAGCCGGACCATCTGCTCGTCCTCGACCACCTGGTCAAGGAGTTCCCGGTCACTTCGGGCATGGTGATGCAGCGCAAGGTCGGGGTGGTGCATGCGGTCAGTGACGTGTCCTTGACCGTGGCCCGGGGCGAGACCTTCGGGCTGGTCGGGGAGTCCGGGTGTGGCAAGTCCACCCTGGGACGCCTGATCGCCGCCTTGGACCGGCCCACCGACGGACAGATCCTGATCAACGGCGAGGACTTCGCCTCGATGAAAGGCCGTACGTTGCGCCGCCGGCGGCGGGACGTCCAGCTGGTCTTCCAGGACCCGTACGCCTCCCTCGACCCGCGCATGCGCGTCAGCCAGATCCTGCGCGAGCCACTGGCCATCCAGAAGGTGGGGTCGCGCCACGAGCAGCAGCAGCGGACCCTCGAGCTGATGGACGAGGTGGGGCTGCCTCGCCGCGCGCTCGAGCGCTACCCGCACGAGTTCTCCGGTGGGCAGCGTCAACGGATCGGGCTGGCCCGGGCGTTGGCCCTGGAGCCGAAGCTGGTGGTGGCCGACGAGCCTGTCTCGGCGCTGGACGTCTCGATCCAGGCCCAGATCTTGAATCTGATGAAGGATCTGCAAGCGCGTCACCAGCTGACGTACGTGTTCATCTCGCACGACCTCGGCGTGGTCCGCTACCTGGCCGACCGGATCGGCGTGATGTACCTGGGCAGCCTCGTGGAGGTCGGGCCGGCCGAACAGGTCTACCTGGCCCCGGCACACCCGTACACCCGGGCGTTGATCGACACCGTCCCGGTGGCGGACCCCGTACGGGAGGCGACGAAGACCCGTGCCGGGATTCGTGGCGAGCTGCCGTCGGCGATCAACCCGCCGTCCGGCTGCCGCTTTCGGACGCGTTGCCCGTTGGCCCGGGAGATCTGCGAGCAGCAGGCCCCGCCGCTGGTGGCCACCGACCCGGTCCGCGGAGCCCACCACCAGGTCGCGTGCCACTTCCCGCTCGTGCCCGGGCAGGCACTGCCGCTGCTCGCGGACGACGCTGCCGTGATCGCCTCCAGCAGCTCCTGACGCCTGCGTGGCGGGATCCTACCGGCGCTGCAACCGCACTTCGAACGCGTCCCGGGCAGCGTCGCCGACCAGGTTGAACGCCACGACCACGAGGATGATCATCAGGCCCGGTGGGAAGATCAGCCACCAGTAGTTCACGTAGGTGTAGTTGATCCCGGAGGAGAGCATGCCTCCCCAGTTGGTCGCCGGCGGCGGGATGCCCAGCCCGAGGTAGGACAACGCCGCGAGGAACAGGATCGCGTCGGCCACCTGGAAGGTCGCGTTCACCACGATCGTGCCGATCGTGTTCGGCACGATGTGGCGCAGCACGATCCGCCAGGGCCCGCCGCCCATGCCGCGCACCGCGAGCACGTAGTCCCGGGTGCGCAGGGACAGCGCCTCGCCACGGACCAGACGGGCCGGCACCAGCCAGGCGACGAACGCGATGACCAGGATCAGCACGTTGATGCTCGGGGTGATGATCGTGGCGATGAACAGCAGCAGGAACAGCGTCGGGATCGCCAGCAGCGAGTCGACGACCCTCATCATCACCGCGTCGACCCAGCCACCGATGAAGCCGGCGATCGCCCCCCAGACGACCCCGACCACGGTGGCCAGGATCCCGGCAGCCACCCCGATCTCCAGGGAGCTCTGACCGCCGACCATGAGCCGGCCGAGCTGGTCGTACCCGGTCTCGTCGGTGCCGAGCAGGTGGTGCGCGCTCGGTGCCTGGTTGGCGATCCCGATGTTCGTGGTGACCTGGTTGGTGTGGTAGATCAGCGGACCGACGAAGCTGAACAGCACCGCCAGCACGATCAGGGCGAGGCCGACGACGGCCAGCTTGTTCTCCAGGAACGTGGCCGCCATCAGCCGCCACGGGCTGGCGATCGCGGTGACCTCGCCGCCGGACGGCGTGGGCCCGGTGGACGCGCTGCCGGGGTCGCGCGAGGGCTCAGGTCCCAAGGAACCGTCGGGCATGCGCATCGCGCCGGGGTCGGAGGAGAGCGGGATGGAAGTCACTAGTGCACGTACCTCACGCGTGGGTCCAGGACGGCATAGGTGATGTCCGCCAGCAGCGAGCCGAGCACGGTCGCCACTCCGACGATCACCGTCACCCCGAGCAGGATCGGGAAGTCTGAGGTCTGCGCTGCGTTCCAGAACAGCAGGCCCATCCCCGGGTAGTTGAACACCGACTCGGTGATCAACGATCCCGACAGGATGCCGGGCAGGCTCAGCCCGAGCAGCGTGGCGATCGGGATGAGCGCGTTGCGCAGCACGTGCACGAACAGCACGGTCCGCTCGGACAGGCCCTTGGCGCGGGCGGTCCGTACGTAGTCCTGCAACAGCGCGTCCAGCGTGGAGGAGCGCATGTATCGGCTGAAAGCGGCGATCGTGGTCAGTGCCAGCGTGGCCACGGGTAGCACCAGGGCCGCCGGCTGGGAGAGCACGCCGAGGGCGGACGTGCCTTGCGGGGCCTCGGCGGGAAGTGCGTGGATCAGCACCGCGAAGACCAGCACGAGGATGATGCCCAGGAAGAACGTGGGGGTCGCGTAGAAGATGAAGGACAGGCCGGTCAGCGCGTAGTCGACCGGCCTGTTGCGCCGTACGGCCTGCAGCACGCCCAGGGGGATCGCCACGATCAGCGCGACCAGCGTCGCGATCCCGGTGAGGATCAGCGTCTTGGGCAGCCGTTGCGCCAGCAGCGAGTCCACCGACTGGTTGAGCTTGTAGGAGAAGCCCAGGTTGCCGTGCAGCAGCTGCCCGAGCCAGGTGACGTACTGGATGACGAGAGGCTTGTCCAGGCCGTACTGCTGGACGAACGCCTTGATCTGGACCGGTGTGGCGCGCGGGCCGAGGATCGCCCGCGCCGGCCCGCCGGGCAGCAGGTGCAGCAGCAAGAAGGTGATGATCGTCACCCCGATGACGACGACCAGCGCTTGAAGCGTCCGGCGGATGAGGAAACCACTCATCGTGGCCCCCCGAGGGGGGCCACGATGAGTGGTGATCCGACCGAGTGCATCGGCCTCACTTGGTGAGGTACCAGTATTCGGGGGCGAGGAACGAGTACGGGTTCTGCGCGCCGAAGCCGTGCAGGTTGTTCGCGATCTCGGTCAGCGAGTAGTCCGGGTTCGGCTGCCACACCACCGGGAGCTGC
>JAJYSQ010000195.1 GCA_021793495.1 Actinomycetes bacterium | reverse complement strand
ATCTCGTCCACCGGCAACCCGTCCAGCAGGTCGTGGCTTGCGGCCAGTGCGTCGATCCCTTCGCTGGCTGCCTCCGGATCGAGCAGGCTCCAGCGGCGTGCCTGGTGCTCCGCCATCGACTGGACCCGGTGGGTGGTGGCGCGGACCTGCTCGGTGGTGTCGACCAGGACCGCCACCACCCGGCGGTCCGCGCTGTCGGCCTGGGCCAGGGCCGACGTGGTCATCGCCTCGCAGGCCGCCGCCGCCTGCATCGCGGCCTGCTGGGTGGCCAGCAGCGACATCAGGTCCGCCGATCCCCCGGTGGCCAACAGGTTCCACAGCCCTGGTGGGTCAACGGTGCCGTCCGGCGCGATCGCCAGACCATGCTCGGTGGCCAGCCGTACCGCGAGCGCGACGCGCGCTCGTGCCGCAGCCAGCGCCGTGCTGGCGGCGGAGAGCGCCCCGGCCAAGAACACGGCGTACTGGGCGAGCCGGGTGGTCTCGACGGCCAGCAGCCCGGCCCGATCCGCAGCCGTCTCCGCTGCCGCGCCCGACCATGATCCTCGGACTATCGGCTCCAGCTGCGTGCGCAGCGCCGCGGTGGCGTGCTGGAGCACGTGGCTCGACGAATGCAGGCTGGCGGCGGCCGCCGCCAGCTGGTCAGGCCGACATCCGAGCAGCAGGGGCACGGTCCACGCGAGGGTCGTCATCGAGGGGCGCGCACCGGGTCGTCGGACGAGTGCGGCGACACGAAGCCGACCAGGTCGGCCTCGACCGACTCGTACTGCTCGGCGGCGGCCTGGAGCAGCCCGGCCATCGCCAGGATCGCTACCAGGGCCGCGTCCAACGCCGCTGTCCAGGACCGTGTGCTGGTTTCCAGCTCGCGTGCCATCGGTGCACCAGCGGCCGCACCAGCGGCGCGGGCCAGGGCGGTGCCGGCGGTCGTCAGACTGATGTGCGAGGCAGCCGCGCGCAACGTCCGGGCGGACGTCAGCAGCGCTTCGGTGTCCACCGCGAACGGTTCGCACGCGTCGGCCATCAGACACCTCCCCGCCTCGGCCCGACCAGGGACATGACCGGCCCTGACCACTGTGAGCGAGGCTAGGCGGAAGCGCTGAGCTTTCGTGGCGACCGGTGGTCGGTGGGGAGGAGGAGCCGTCGGGACAACTCCTGTGGACGGCTCCTGCTGCACGCCCCGCGGGTCGCCTGCTGCACGCCCCGCGGGTCGCCTGCTGCACGCCCCGCGGGTCGCTCGGTGCCACCGGCGGCCACCTGGCTCGTCCGAGACGCGCCACTACTTCGCGCAACTACTCCAGACCGCTCGGGACCTGGTTCCACAAGGTCAGGCACGCGCGGCTGTGCTCGTACCCGAGGCTGCTGACCGAGGCGGTGTCCAGGTGCAGCAGCGCGGCCGCAGAAGGAGCGAGGTTCAGCCAGCGGGCGGCCAGGATGCGCAGCTGGTGGGCGTGACCGACCAGCAACAGGTCCCCGCGCGCCAGCACGGGCAGGGCCCTGGCGAGCACCCGGTCGGCGCGGTGCGCGACCGCGTCGAGGGTCTCCCCGCCGGGAACCCCGTCGGCCCAGATCGACCAGCCCGGCCGGTCTGCGGTGACCTCCTCGGTGGTCCGCCCCTCGTACTCCCCGTAGTCCCACTCGGCCAGGTCGGCGTCGACGTTGGCATCGGGGTGACCGACGAGGGTGGCGGTCTCGGCAGCACGGCGCAGCGGGCTGGTCCACACCTGGACGAAGGCTTGTCCCGCCAGCATCTGGGCGGCCGAGAGCGCCTGCTGGCGGCCGATGGAAGTGAGCTCCAGGTCGGTTCGCCCGGTGTGCTGTCCTCGGCGGCTCCACTCGGTCTGCCCGTGGCGCAGCAGCACGATGCGCGCGTCGGCTCGAACCGTCGGGTGGGCAGAGTCCGCATCATCGGTACGGGAGAGCGGGGTGAGCACGGCGAGAGTCTTGCACGTGGTGCGTGGACCACCCCAGCCGACGCGGGCGAGGGTGCCCTTCGCGCGCATCTCTTGGTGAGTCAACGTAGGGGTAGACACCCAGCGTGGTCGTTCCGTAACCTCACGTGTGCTGTCGGCGTTGCCGGCGGTGCCTGGGCGGCCGCCGAATCCTGCCAAGCCCGGGCCACCGGACACCTACCCGCAGGCAGGAGCGGGGGACCCAAGCACGTGGCGTCGGCTCGACCGCGCGCCTCGGGGTGAAGCCGCTCTTGCGGCCGGGCGATCTTCCCGCCCGAACCCGACAGCTAACCCCGCAGGCGTCGGAGAAGGCATCCTTGTGGAGTCGTCACGCCCTGTCCGTCGCCCGCTGCGACTGACCTCGTGGGTCGGTGTCGCCGCCCTGTTCATCAGCGTGGTCAGCATGCTCGGTCTGGTGACCCCGGCTTACGCCGCTACCCGGCCGGGCGCGGGTGTCCTGGTAGCCGGAGCCCGTCCCGGCACGATCGACTTCGCCAACATCGTGCTCACCGAGGCTCGCCAGGTGGCCTCCCGGGCGCACTACCGCTACGGAGGGAACGGCCCGGGCGTCTTCGACTGTTCCGGGTATGTCCGGTACGTCTACGGCCGGCTCGGGGTCCGGCTGCCACGGACCGCGGCGGCCCAGCGCGGTGCCGTACGCGCCATCCCGGCGAGTCAGGCCCGGGCTGGCGACCTCGTGTTCGTCGTGTGGGCGGGTCGGATCACACACGTGGCGATCTACGCCGGGGACGGCTACTGGTGGGAGGCAGCCAACCCGCGTTCCGGGGTGGGGCTGCGCCGGATGTGGACGTCGCACGTGGTGTTCGGCCGCCTGGCGTAGGGCCTTGCGCCTGGCGTAGGGCCTTGCGCCTGGCGTAGTCCTCCGACTGGCACAGGCAGTAGGCAGACGGTCAGCGAGCCCGGCCCGGCGTCTCGCGGCGTGCCTTCAGGTGGGCGGCCAGGCCGCTCACCACACGGTCGACCGACCCGGTGGTGGACAGGGCGTCCAGCAGCAGCCCTTGGGCCAGCGCCAGCGTGGTCCCCGCGCTCGCCGCGTCGCCGGGGTAGCCGGTACGGGTGAGCAGATCCTGCAGCGCCACCACGATCCCCTCGTGCCAGGCGGCGGTAGGCGGGCGCCAGGTCGGGTCGGTGGCTGCGGCCAGCTGCCGACCCAGGGCGGCGGCCAGCCGCTCGGGTTGCGGCGTTCGCGCCCCGGCGAGGATCTCGATGATCGTGGTGG
The DNA here is from genome assembly GCA_021793495.1 of Actinomycetes bacterium. GTDB lineage: Bacteria > Actinomycetota > Actinomycetes > JAJYSQ01 > JAJYSQ01 > JAJYSQ01. Next base: position 1,688 of record JAJYSQ010000195.1, on the reverse strand, counting down.
CGACCGCCTGCGGGCTGTGGCGCCGGGCGTCGTGGGCGTGCACCATCGCGTGGGCAGCGCTCACGTCGGCCTCGGCGCGGGCGGTCAGCCCGGCTTCGACGAGGTGCTCGAGGGAGTCGAAGTAGTAGGTGGTGGCCGCCAGCGGGACTCGTGCGGCCGCCGCGACCGCTCGGTGGCTCACTGCTCCGATGCCGTGTGCGCCGATCAGCTCGGCGGCCGCGGTGACGAGGGCGGTACGCCGGCGCTGTCCGCGGGCCGTGGGGGAGAAGGAGGTCATCGTGGTGGTCCCTTCCGGTGCCGGCCGGTGGCCGGAAGCCTGGCACGCTACCGAGACAACCGTACCACCCGAGGCTCTCGACGAGAACGATCGGGTGGTACGGCTCCCGGGAGGAACCTGTGGGTGCCACCGGCTGGGCGGCGGGCCGGAGCCATGGTCTGCGGCGGCGTGGGCACTGCTACGCGAGAGCCGTGTCGGGATGCTGGAGCACCTGGTCAACCTCCTGCTGGGCGTGTGGACACAGCTCCAGCGGATGGTCGGCAGGACATCGGAGGGTCTGCTCGAGCAGGCCCTTGGCGCTCTGCAGCTGGGTCAGCTCGGCGGCGATGCGCTGCCGCGATGTCGTAGGTGCGGCGTCCCCCGACCCGTGCGGTCGAGGCCAACAACCCTCGCCGTTCGTAGCAGCGCAGCGCCGAGGTCGCCGCCCCGAACCCGGCGGCGAGGTCACCGATCATCCGCACGTGCCGCAGCCTGTCGTGTGACACGAACCCACGTTCAACGGGCAGCGTGGTGGCGTGGCCAACCAGCCCTCCTCCTTTCAGCCAGGACGCCCGCCCGGCTCAGCCAGGGCCCATCCGGCCTGATCCTTGGCGCGTTCTTCCTGCCACGCGGACTACCGGGCCGCCTGGGCGGTGTGCTGATGGCCCGCAGCCCGCCCCAGCAGCGTGAGATCGCTGACCTGCTCGCAGCGCCGGGCACCGAGCTGTGCGAGGTTGGCTGCGGCCCCGTCGTGGCCGCCCTGCTCGCCCAGCGGCATCCACAGCGCCGCCTGCACCTGGTCGACCCTTCGCCGGCCATGCGCTCCCAGGCCGCTGACCGCGCCCGGCAGTGGCAGCGCGCCGGCCGGGTCGACATCTCTGCCGGGACCGCCGACCAGATCCCCCTACCCGACGCGGCCTGCGACACGGTGGTCGCCGCAAACACGGTGGTCATGTGGCCGGACCTGGCCGCTGGCCTGCGCGAGATCCGACGGGTACTGCGCCCGCGCGGTCGCCTCGTCCTGTCCCGGCGCTCCGCGAGCGCTCCGGCGACGTGCCCAGTGGCGGCTCGCGCTCTCCGACGGCGGCGTCCGCACGCTGAGCGACGCGCTATCCGCCCGCTTCGGTGACGTCCGGCGGCATGACCTCACCTACTCCACTTGCTTGGCAGGCGCAACGACAGGGGTAGGAGTCGAAAGTGCTCAACCCTCCTGGTCGACGCTTGCGCCAGCCCCATGCAGCCCGCAGCAGGAACGGCGAGCGGACGGTTCAGGCGGCCGTGGCCGTTGTCTCGCAGACGATCGGCTTGCGGCCCGCCTGGCTCGGTCAGGTGCTGCACTGGTCCCGCCGTATCCGTCCCTACGCGGGCGGTACTGCGAACTCGCAGCGAGTCCCGTCAGCGCGGCTCAAGCTGGCATCGAGTGTTGCCAATC
>JAJYSQ010000194.1 GCA_021793495.1 Actinomycetes bacterium | reverse complement strand
CCGTGACCGACCCGCTGGCTGCCCGTACGACCCTGGCTGGCCTGCTCGCCCGCCGTCGGGTCGACGAGCAGGTCCAGCCTCCGACCCTGGGGTGGTCTCGGTCCACTCGGGCGGTGCCCGGCGATGACCGGTGACCCGGTGCTGCGGGATGCGGACTACCAGCAGATCCTGCAGTTCCGCACCCGGCTGCGGCGCTTCTTGCACTGGAGCGAGCAGCAGGCTCGGCGGGCCGGGCTGACCGCCAGCCAGCACCAGCTGCTGCTCGCGGTGCGCGGGCACCCCGGTCCCGGCCGTCCGACGATCGGCGACCTGGCCGGTTACCTGCTGTTACGCCACCACTCGGTGGTCGGGCTGGTCGACCGGTGCGTCCTGGGCGGCTGGGTGGTTCGCCAGCCGGACCGGGCCGACCACCGTGTCGTTCGCGTGGAGCTCACCCTCGCCGGCGAGCACGCTCTGGAGCACCTGACCGCGTTGCACCTGGCCGAGCTGCGCAACCTCGCTCAGGCGACCTGGCCCACCGACCCTGGATGAGCGCACCGGCGGGCGGGTACGGGCGGTGGGCAGCCGGGGGTCGGGCAGCCGGGCGGCTGCCAGCCATTCATGGGGGGAGAGCATGTGATCGTCCGACCCTTCGTACTCGGGGGTGTCCGGGGTCCTGCTCAGGGCGCTGGGCGCTCCTGCTGCCCGACTGCCCTGCTGCCCGACTGCCCTACTGGCCGTGCCCGGTGCTGCTCGCGGGACGGTGGGAGCCGGAGTTGCCGGGAGCCGATGAACGACCCGAACCGTCTGTGGAGGTGCCGGTCGCCTGCGACGTCGGCATGGTGTTGAGCGACCCACCGCTCGTCGAGGTCGAGGTCGAGGTCGCGGTCGAGGTCGGGGTGGGTGCGGCGGTCGCCTGGGCGCAGAACGTGGTGACGTTGGATGCTCCACCGGCAGCGGTGATCAGCGCGGCGAACGCCTGGGAGTGCGCGGTTGCCTGGCCGTGTACCGAGACGTGCGCGTAGGCGTTGCACAGCCCGACCACTCCGTGCAGTGCGTTCGCCGCCCCCACCAGGGAGGTGGACGACGGTGTGGCCGTCGAGGTCGGCGTGTCGGTCGGGGTAGCCGTGCCCGACGGTGTGTCGGACGGGGTGGGGCTGGACGTCGGGGCGACGGGCGCACCGGTGGCGGAGCTCGTGGTCGCGGACGCGTCGGTTCCGGTGGAGGAGCCGTGCGGGCTGGGAGCGCCGATGGCGTTGTGGGCCACGGTCTGCCAGCTTGCGGGCAGCGAGCCGGTGTACGCGGCCGCGGCGCCGGCCGTGCCGACGACGGTGACCAGGCCGGCGGCGGCGGCCAGGACCTTGCTGGCGAGCAGTGTGGAGAGCATGGATTTCCTCCGAAGTGGTCGCGAGTGCGCCCCGATGGGGGTCGGCACCGCAGCTGGGGTCACGAGGACCGTGGGGGCAGCGAGGCTGGCCTGGAAGGCCGCACGCGCGGCCTGCTCCCCGGCGATCTCGCCGGGCAGTGCCGGGCCACGAGCCGCCTGCAGGACGCGGGCCAGGCGCTGGGCCAGGACCGGATCCGACGGCTCGTACTCACTGCTCATGGTTACGGATCGCTCGGAGGGTCGTTCCTGTTACTGCGAGGTCGGACGGTGCTGCGGGATCCCGCTCCCCGATCCCCGTACCGCCGGGCGGGGCAGCCTGCGGGTCGGGGTCCAGCATCTGGGCCAGCCGGCGAAGCCCGCGGTGGCAGGCGACCCGGACGGCGCCGGTGGACCGTCCGGTCAGCGAGGCCACCTCGGTGGGGCTCAGCCCGACCACCACGCGCAGCATCACGATCTCCGCCTGCTCGGTGGGCAGCCGGCCGATCAGGGCGACCGCGGAGGCGGTGTCGGACTCTTGTTCGACGAGCAACGCGGGATCGCGCAGGTGGGCGCGGCCGGGACGTTCCCACCGTTCGCCCGTGTCGGGTCCGGATCGGTCGACGTCGGGTCCGAACGCCTCGTCCCCGGCCAGCTCCTCGGGCCGGCGCGCCCGATGCCGGTAGGCGTCCACCGATCGGCGCCGGGCGATCGTGTACACCCAGGCGCGGAAGCCGTCGATGCCCCCGGTGAACCTTGCCAGCCCCCGGACGACGTCGACCCACGTCTCGGCGGCGACGTCCGCGGCATCCTGGCCGATCAGCACGGTCAGGTAGCGCAGCAGCCCGGGTTGGACCGCCCGGTAGACGAGGGCGAACGCCTCCTCGTCACCGGTCTGCGCTGCGACCAGGGCATCGGCAAGATCCACGTCAGGCCCAGGTCCTCCAGGCTGCCGACCGGCTCAACGCAGTCGGAAGGGCGTGGGTGGCTCGGCGAACTCCGCCCGGGGGCAGGTGTCCAGGCTCAGCCCCGCCAGGCCCAGTGCCTCGTCGCACAGCGCCCGTACGGTCCAGCCGGCCGTACTGGCGGCCGCCGTGAGCGTGGCCCGGTAGATGGTCACCGCGTACCGGCTCGGGGAGCCGTAGATCACCTGCAGGGTGCCCAGGAGCACTGCGGCGCCCGGGTCTTCCGGGCCGCGCCAGGGGCGGTCGTACCGCCGCCACGACTGGGGGGTCGTCCACCACACCCCACCGCACCTCACGTCGCGCAGGGCAAGCTCGGTGATCACCACGTGCGCGAGGTCCTCGGGCAGGATCGCGGCCGGGCGGATCACCTCGCTGATCGACCCGCCGTCGAAGGCCTCGGCGGCCAGCGCTTCGATCTCATCCATGTCGGTCTCCGATCGGACTGTCGGTGGGGATCGTCCCTGGACCAGCCCACTCCGTCATCGCCACGGCCCGCCCCGCCGTTACCGGCGGGGCGAGACGCTGGTGGTCGCGCGCCCGGGCCTCAGTGCCCGAGGCCCGACCAGTCTCCCCCGTTGCCGCCGCCCGCACCGTTGTCCCCGGTGTGGGCCGCACCCCCGCTGCTGTTGTGCCCGCAGTTGCCCAGGCCGTTGTCTCCCCCGTTGGCCGAGGGCAGCTCGGTGGTCGCGCACGACGTGCTGCCACCCCCGCCTCCGGTGGACACGCTGGTCGCGGCCCACGCCGGGGCGCTCGCCCCGAGCACCAGGGCCATGGTTCCCACAGCCACCATCAGTCGACGCATCCCTTCCCTCCTTCCTCCGGCTCCGGGCCGGGAACACGGAGCCCGACGGGCCCCTCATGGGGGGTGTGTCGGCTTTCCGGTGCTGGTGGCCCAGCGACCAATCGGGTGGTGGTCGGGTTCCGGGGACGCCCGGTGAGCAGGACCGCGCCAGCGGTGAGCACCAGGGCGAGCAGCGAGAGGAGGTACCCGGTGCGCACGGTGTTCCAGTGCCCGAAGGCGATGGTGCCTGCCGCTGGTCCTGCCCGTACGGCCATCGTGCCGATGGCGAGCTCGGTGGCCTGGTGTCCGTCCAGGGTCCAGGTGGGCTCCCACTGCTGGGGTACGACGGCCCAGCCCGCGATGCCGGCGGGGACGTGGTAGCTCACCGGGGACCGGCGGGTGATGGTGGCACCGGTCGCAGGGTCGTGCACCCCGGGTGGGGTCGGGCCTGCCGGTGTCCGGGCGAACACCGGGGCGGAGCGGGCCAGGGCCAGCCGGGAGGCTGTCGAGCCGTTGGCCTGGGCCAGGAGCTGGTCCCAGCCGCTGATCGGTGTGAGCCTGGTGGTTCGCGCTCCGACGTCGACCGGCTCGGTGACGCGGTACACGGCGAGGTCGGGCCGGTCGAGGACGAGTCGGAGGTCCGCCTGTCTGTTGAGCCAGCCGTAGCTGGCCCAGTCCACCGTCTTGGCCAGCGCCACGTAGCGGATGCCGAGGGGAGCGACGAGGGCCCCGAAGCCATCGGTCTGGGTGCCGTGGCGGAAGAGGTACTGCAGGTAGGCCGAGCGTTGCGACGTGGAGTTGCTCTGGACCAGAGGGAGGAGCTGGACGTTGTCCCCGGAGATGACCTGGCGACCGAACAGGCCACCGGTCGGGTTGGCGATCACCCGGCCCTGGGTGAAGGGGAACGCGAGGTACTCGTGCCAGGGCAGGGCGAGAACCTTGCCCGGCCCGGTGCCCATCAGCTTGTCGGCCTGCGCCCAGGAGCTCGAGAGATGGCTCGCCCGGACCTGGCCGCCCAGCCCGTCGACGATCGTGGGGGTGTAGAGGAACGGCAGGGTGATGCCGAGACCGACCGCGGTTGCGGTGACCATTCTGGGACGGGCGTGCAGGGTTCTGGCGGTGGCTTCCGCACCCCAGCCGAAGAAGACCGCGTACGCGAGAGCCAGCAGGCAGGAGAACTTCTCGGGCTCGCGCATGACGGCGAACCCCGGCACGTGGAGGTAGGCCCAGCGGAACAGTGGGCCGGTGGGGCCTTGGTCGCCGAGGGCGAGCAGCAGGCCCATCAGGCCGGTCAGGCAGAGGACGCTCGCGAGGTCGCGCCGGCGCGGGTCGCGCAGCCCGACCACGGCGCCGGCGATCACCACCACGAGCAGCGCGCCGAGCAGGAGTGGCCAGCCGGCCAGGTAGGACTTGGGCAACCGGGCAGCGGGGTGGAAGAAACCGTAGAGCCCCAGGACGTTGACCACCAGGCCGAACCGCGTGCTCGCCCGGGTGCGGTAGGCCAGCAGGTCGTGGGTGCCGACCGTGGCGGGCAGCGGTTGGCCCAGGTGGGCGACCACGAGGTAGAGGCTCATCGCCCCGGCCGCCGCGATGGCGAGGGCCGCTCCCCGCAGGACCCTGGGGCGGCGCCTGTGCCGGACGAGCACGGCGACGAGCACCACGCCGAGGATCCACGTGAAGTGCACGGTCAGCGCGACGAGCCCCGCCCACCAGAGGGCGGGGACCAGCCACCGCCGGGTGGGCCCGGCTGGGGCTCGGACCAGGGGTGCCACGGCGAAGGGGAGCAGGGCGTAGCCGAGGAGCACGGCGAGCTGGCCGGCGTAGAGGCGTTCGCGCACTGAGGGGTAG
>JAJYSQ010000193.1 GCA_021793495.1 Actinomycetes bacterium | reverse complement strand
CCGACGCGGTCCCGCGCGGTCCTGGCGAGACGCGTTGGTCGGCACCGACCGGTCCTTCCCAGCACCCGGTGACCAGGTGCTCGAGCTCCAGCAGGAACTGGCCCAGTGGGAGCAGGAGGCGGTCCGCGCCGGTGCGGTCCGCGCCTGCTTCCGGCTCGTCGAGCCCGACGGCCAGTCGCCTCCGGCTCCGATCGCCCATCCAGGCGGACCGTGGCGGTTGGACCTGGCCCTGCAATCGGTCGACGAGCCGAGCCTGGTCGTCGACGCCGAGCAGGTGTGGACGGCCAGCGGCCCGCTGCGGGCCCTGGCCCGCCACGTCCCCGACCCGCAGGAGACGCTGCTCGCCGAGCTGGGCCGGGCCGTACGGCTCTACCCGGCTCTCGAAGGTGCGCTGCGCACCGCCCGGCCTGCGGTGCTCGAGCTGGACACCACCGGTGCGTATGCGTTCCTCGTCGAGGCAGCCCCGATGCTCGTCGCCGCGGGGTTCGGAGTCTTGCTGCCGGGATGGTGGACCAGTCCCACGGCTCGGCTGGGGGCTCGGCTCCACGTCCGCTCACCCGCCCAGCCCGGGGCCGCGACGGGTCAGGCGCGGATCGGCCAGGAAGGCCTCGTCGACTTCCGGTGGGAGCTGGCCGTGGGCGAGCACGTGCTGACCGCCCAGGAGGTCACCGACCTGGTCGCCGCCGCCCAGCCGCTGGTCCGGGTTCGCGGTCAGTGGATGCAGGTTGATCCGGAGCGTCTGGTCCGCGCCCGTGCCTTCCTCGACCGCCGGGGGCGTCGGGGGGCCGGGCAGATGAGCGTGGGCGACGTGCTGCACGCCCTGGGCTCGCCCGACCAGGGCCCCGGGGAGCTGCCGGTGGTCGACGTCGCGGCCGAGGGGTGGATGGCCGACCTGCTGTCCGGGCAGGCCGAGCGGCGGCTGGAACCGGTCGGTGCTCCGGCCGGCTTCGTGGGCACGCTGCGCCCCTACCAGGAGAGGGGTCTGGCCTGGATGTCATTCCTGGAGACCATCGGCATGGGCGCGCTGCTCGCCGACGACATGGGTCTGGGCAAGACCATCCAGCTCCTCGCGCTGATCGCCCGGGACGTCGAGTCCGCGCCGACCGGCGCCTCGGTGGACCCCACGCTGCTGGTCGCCCCGATGTCGATGGTGGGCACCTGGCAGCGGGAGGCCGCGCGGTTCACCCCCGGGCTGCGCGTACACGTCCACCACGGTGCCGAACGCCCCCGCGGCAAGGCGTTCGATGCCGCGGTCGCCGGCGCGGACCTGGTCGTCACCACGTACGCGCTGCTGGTCCGCGATGCGGCGGCGCTGCGGGGCCGGTCGTGGCGGCGGGTCGTGCTCGACGAGGCGCAGGCGGTGAAGAACGCCGCGACCAAGGTCGCGGTGGCCGCGCGGTCGATCCACGCCTCGCGGCGGATCGCGGTGACCGGAACCCCGGTGGAGAACAGGCTGGCGGACCTGTGGTCGCTCATGGAGTTCGCCAACCCTCGGCTGCTCGGGGCTCCGGCCGCTTTCAAGAAGACGTTCGCCACGCCGATCGAGCGGCACGGCGACGAGCAGGCCGCCGCGCGGCTGCGCGCCCTGACCCAGCCCTTCCTGCTCCGCCGGGTGAAGACCGACTCCTCGATCATCGCCGACCTGCCGGAGAAGTTGGAGATGGAGGTGGTCGCCTCGCTGACCGCCGAGCAGGCCTCGCTGTACCAGGCGGTCGTCGAGGACATGCTCGAGCGGATCGAGACCACCACCGGGATCGAACGTCGTGGCCTGGTGCTGGCCACGATGACCAAGCTGAAGCAGGTGTGCAACCACCCAGCGCAGTTCCACCATGACGGCAGCCGGGTAGCCGGGCGGTCGGGCAAGCTGGCGCTGCTCGAGGAGATCCTCACCGAGGTGCTGGCAGCCGGGGAGAAGGTGCTGCTGTTCACCCAGTTCGCCGAGTTCGGCAGCATGCTCCGGGCTCATCTCGCGGCCCGGTTCGGCACCGAGGTCGCCTTCCTGCACGGCGGGGTGGCGAAGTCCGACCGGGACGCGATGGTCGCCCGGTTCCAGGGCGAGGGCGGTACGGGCCCATCGGTGTTCGTGCTCTCGCTGAAGGCCGGGGGCACCGGGCTCACCCTCACCGCGGCCAACCATGTCGTGCACGTCGACCGGTGGTGGAACCCGGCCGTGGAGGACCAGGCCACCGACCGGGCCCACCGGATCGGTCAGTCCCGCACCGTGCAGGTCCGCAAGCTCGTCTGCGCCGGCACCCTGGAGGAGAAGATCTCGACGATGATCAGTGAGAAGCGTGGCTTGGCCGAGAGCATCGTCGGTACCGGGGAGGGGTGGCTGACCGAGCTGAGCACCACGGCTCTGCGTGAGCTGTTCACCCTCGAGGCCGGCGCGGTGGTCGAATGAGCCCGACCCGGAGCAGACCGGGCTGGTCCGGCGGGTTCGGGCCCCCGTCGCGCCCCCGTCGCGTCGAGGGTGGGATCGTGGCCCGCAGCACGCGGGGCGCGATCGGTGAGCACTGGTGGTCGCAGCGGTTCCTCGCCGTGCTCGAGTCCTTCGCCCTCGGGTCCCGGCTGACGCGCGGTCGGGCGTACGCCCGGCAGGGGCAGGTGGTCTCCCTCGAGGTGGCCCGGGGCGAGGTGCGCTCCTCGGTCCAAGGGTCGCGGCGCACCCCCTACGAGGTGGTGATCGGCCTCGCCCCGTTCACCGAGCTGGTCTGGGCGAAGGTAGAGGTGGCGCTGGTCGAGCAGGCGATCTACAGTGCCCGGCTGCTCGCCGGGGAGATGCCCGAGGAGCTCGAAGGGGTGTTCGTCGAGGCCGGCGCGCCACTGTTCCCTCGGCGGGTCGACGAGCTGACCCTGCGCTGCTCCTGCCCGGACCGCCAGGTGCCCTGCAAGCACCTGGCGGCCACCTTCTACCTGCTCGCCGAGCGGTTCGACGCCGACCCGTTCCAGATCCTCGCCTGGCGTGGCCGGGAGCGGTCCCGGCTTCTCGACCGGCTGCGCGCGCTGCGTGGGGAGCCGGCGCCGGACCCGGGGCTCGGCTCGGACCTGCCCGAGGACCTGCCGAGCGTGGGGGCTGCCATCGCGATGTCCGACCTGGTCATGCCCGCGGTCCCGCCGATCGAGGCCGATCCTCACCGATTCTGGGCGGCCGTACCACTAGCGGCGTTGCCCTCGACCACCCCGCTGCCGGCCGACCTGCTGCTGCGCCAGCTCCCGACGCCGCCGGGCCTGCTCGGTGGGTCCGAGCTGGTCGGGTCCTTGCGACTGCTCTACCTGCGGATGGGTGGTGACGCGGAGTAGCCGCACGGCCGGTGGCCACCCGTCGCTCCGGGATCAGCTCACCAGGCGTGATCGTCGCTCGCCGGTGACCACCAGCACCACGCCGGCCAGGACGATCCCGCCACCGAGAACCAGGCCCGGGCCCAGCGGCTCGCCAAGGATCCCCGCGCCCAGCAGCACGGCCACCACCGGGTTGACGTAGGCGTACGTGGAGACCAGGGAGACGCTCGCGTTGCCCAGAAGCCACACGTACGCCGTGAAGGCGACCAGGGAGCCGAACACGATGAGGTAGGTCAGCGCGAGCCATGACGTCGCGCCGATCGCCGCTGGGTGCAGCTCGCGGGGCTCGCCCAGGGCCGTCGCCCCGCCCAGCAGCACCAGTCCGCCGGTGAGCATCTCGTAGGCCGCGGCGACGAACGGATCACCCGGCAGCGGCAGCCGGACGGCGAGCACCGACCCGCCCGACCAGGCCAGCGTGGCCAGCAGGATGGCGGCCAGTCCGGTGATCCCGGCCCGGCCCCGGTCGCCTGCGGGCAGCAGGAGCACCACCAGCCCGGCCAGGCCGGCCACCACCCCGACCATGGTGGCTCGGCGGGGGCGGTCGCCGGACAACGTCCGCCAGCCGACGATCCACAACGGGACCGCGGCGACCAGCAGCGCCGCCACGCCGGAGCGCACCGTCCGCTCACCCACGACCACCAGTCCGTTGCCCAGCGCCGGCAGGAGCACCCCGAGGAGCGCGACCGCGCCCAGCTGCGCCGGACGCAGGCGCAGCCGTGACCACCCGCGACGCACGCCCAGCACCGTCAGCAGCACCGCCCCGGCCACCGAGAAACGCACTCCGGCCGACAGCAGCGGCGGCATGTCCCGGTCGACGACGCGGATCGCCAGGTACGTCGACCCCCACACGAGGTACACGGTGGACAGAGCGGCAGCCACCAGGGACCGGGATGCCGACACCGGGGCCGCGAGGTCGGCCTGAGCCGGTGCTGTCATGGGCGCCTACGGTACGCGGGTCGTACCATGGCGGGTGCCAGCCGGCAGGCGATCCTTCGCTGCGCAACCATTGACTAGGATGTCCGGGTGCCTACCGACCATACCTGCGTCGCCGACGGCACGCCGGGCGACGTCGCGATCACCACGTTCGGACTGTTGATGGAGGTCCGCGACGGGCTGGTCGCCCGGCTGAGCCCCCAGCTGACCGAGCACCACCTGTCCGTGATCGAGGCCGAGGTGCTCGTCCGGCTGCTGCGCTCGCCGGGGCACCGGCTGCGGATGGCCGACCTGGCTGCCCAGGTGGGCCTGACGGCCAGCGGCCTCACCCGGGTGGTCGACCGGCTCGAGCAGGGCGGACTGGTCGTGCGCGCCGCCTGCCCCTCCGATCGACGGGGCACCTTCGCCCAGCTCACCGTGGCCGGTCGCGAGCGCATCGGTCAAGCCCTGCCGGGGCACCTCGACCTGATCGAGCGGTGGTTCATCGGGCTGGCCTCACCCGAGGAGCTCGCGACGCTGACCACGGTGCTGCGCCGCATTCGGGACGAGGTCCGGCCGGACGCCCTCGCCGGCGTCGTCGAGTAGCGGCCGCGCCGCGCGACCGGCGCTAGCCGGCCAGCCGGGCGAGCATCTCCTGCTCGGCCCAGTAGCGCACCACGTCGCGGACCGAGACGATGCCGACGA
>JAJYSQ010000192.1 GCA_021793495.1 Actinomycetes bacterium | reverse complement strand
AGTCGATGTACTCGTTGCCGTCGACGTCGCGCAGCCGAGAGCCCGACCCTTCGGCGATGAACGGGGGGTACGGGGTCCAGCCGAAGCCGACGGTGCGCGCACTGCTGCCCGCACCTCCGGGGATGGTGCGGCTCGCCCGGGCGAACAGCTCACGCGACGTGCGGGTTCGCTCTGCGTACCGCTGCTCGAAGTACCGCTGCTCGAAGGTCATTCCCCCGCCGCCTCCCGCGTCACGGCACTGCCGTGCCTACTCATCACTGCCGTGCCTACGCTTCGCCCGTGTGCTTGCTCGTCATAACCTGTGCCTACTCATCATGCTCAGTATGTTTACTGGACGTTGCGCCGGTGTCAACTGCGACGCTTCGCCACCTGACCCTTGCGTCGACCCTTGCGTCGCCACTGCCAACTGAGTATACAGACCATACTCAAATGCTCGGTGGCGCCGGGATCCCGCCGGCGCTACCGCGCCCCTGCCGACCGTGGAAGGTGGCCCATGGCTGCTCCCGACCGATCGAACGTGACGACCTCCGCCGGCGGCGCGGTGCCGACGACCGACGGGTTGGAGGCGAATGCCCTGCGCCGGGGCGACGTGGTCATCATGGCTCTGGCCAGCTCCGGACCCACCCAGTCCATCGCGGTCAGCCTCGCGGCGATCGTCGCCGCGGTCTCGTACGCGGGGATCGTGCCGATCTTCATCTGCCTGATCCCGATGCTGGGCATCGCGATCGGGTACCGGCGGCTGAACGCCTGGCAGCCGGACGCCGGTGCCACCTTCAGCTGGGTCGGGCGGGCGCTGAGCCCCAGCGCCGGCTTCCTGTCCGGGTGGCTCATGCTCCTCTACTACGTGGTGGGCACCATCAGCCTCACCGTGCCCCTGGGCACCTACACCCTCAGCCTGTTCAGCCAGAGCCTGCCCAACAACAACCTGGCGGTCGCGATCACCGGGACGCTGCTGGACCTCGTGGTCCTGGCGGTCGCGGCGATCGGGATCCAGGCGTCGGCGAGGTTCCAGTGGTCCTGGGCGGTGTTCGAGTACGTGGTGCTCATCGCGTTCGCCATCCTGGCGCTGGTCCGGGTGTACGTCGGACACCTGGCCGGCTCGGTGCACGTGTCCGCGTCCTGGTTCACCGTCTCCGGGGCCGGCGGGTTCCACGCGCTGATCGGTGGCATCCTCATCGCGATCTTCCTGTACTCGGGCTGGGACACGGCCGCGTACGTCGGGGAGGAGACCCGGGACCGCCGCGCGGGGGACGCCGCGCTGCTCAGCGTCGTGCTGCTGTTCCTCATCTACTCCCTCGGGGTGTTCGCGTTCCAGGGCGTCGTGCCGGACAAGACGCTGCAGGCGAACTCCGGGAACATCCTCAGCGAGATCGGGCAGGTGCTCGGGGGCGGGTTCTGGGCCAAGGTGATGATCATCGTCGTGCTGGGCGGGACGCTGGCCTCGCTGCAGGCCGCCATCCTGTCCTCCTCGCGGATCGGGTTCGCGATGGGACGCGAACGGGTCCTGCCCAGCTGGCTGGCCCGCACCCACCAGCGCTGGCGCACGCCCATCACCGCGACCGTGCTGTTCGGTCTGCTCAACGTGGTGTTCCTGTGGGCCTCGCTGCAGATCACCTCGATCGGCGGTGCGCTCTCGGACATCGTCAGCACCCTCGGGCTGTTCGCCGCAATCTTCTACGCCCTGACCGCAGCCGCCGCGGTCTGGTACTACCGGAGGGTCATCCGGCGGGACGCGACCACCCTGGTCATCGGCGGCGTCCTGCCGGCGCTGGGGGCCGCGTTCATGGCGTTCGTCGTGGTCTACTCGCTGGCCACCCACGTGCTCAACGGCGTCGAGCTGGCGACCGGCGTCGGCCTGGTGGTCGTCGGCATCCTGGCTGCCGGGGCGTCCCGGGTGGTCGGCCGGTCGGCGTTCTTCACCGGTCCACGCCAGGTGTTCGCCGAGCCCGCCGCGGACGCCGGTCGGACCCGCCCGTGAGCGGCCCCGACGCAGCGCTGGGCGGCGGTGAGCGCTCGCTGCTGGAGCAGGAGATCCTCGAGCAGCCGTCGGTGCTCGCCCGGCGGCGGGCGAGCACCGAGGAGCACGCCCGGGCTGCCGGGCGGGTGCTCACCGCCGAGGGGGTGTCACACGTGGTGATCGCCGCCCGAGGCTCCTCGGACAACGCCGCCCGGTACGCCCAGTACCTGTTCGGCAGCCAGCTACGGCTCGCGACGTACCTGGCGGCTCCCTCACTGTTCGCCGACGGCCGGGGAACCGGCCTGGACGGTGCCGCGGTGCTGGGGATCTCCCAGTCCGGGCAGTCCCCGGACGTGGTCGCGGTGCTGCTCGCCGCCCGGGCGCAGGATCGCCCGACCGTCGCGGTGACGAACGACCCGTCGTCGCCGCTGGCAGCCGCCGCTGACGTGGTGGTGCCGCTGATGGCCGGCGCGGAGCGCTCGGTGGCGGCGACCAAGTCCTACACCGCGACGCTGGCGGCGCTGGTGCAGATCACCGCGGCAGCCGGCGCCGACCAGCTGCGCGACGGCCTCGACCGGCTGCCCGAGCTGGTCGGCACGGCGATCGACGAGTGCCGGGACCCGACGACCCCGCCGCTGGACCCGGCGGCCGGGTCGATCCTCGCGGGGCTGACCACGGTGGGGCGGGGTACCGGGTACGCCACCGCCGCGGAGACGGCATTGAAGATCCGGGAGGTCGCCGGCGTCCGCGCGGAGTCCTACGCCCTGCCCGACCTCCTGCACGGGCCGATCGCCGCGAACCTTGCGGGTTCCGAGGCCTGGGTGATCGCCTCACCGAGCTACCCGGTGGCGTACTGGGAGCAGCTCGCCGCTCGGATGACGGCCGAGGGCGTGCGGGTCACCGCGGTCGCCGGGGAGCGCGACGTGCTCTCCGCGTACCGGGTGCTCCGGCTGCCGCGCGGACTGCCGCCCTGGCTGTTCGACCTCGTCGCGGTGGTGCCCGGGCAGGTGGCCGCGCTACGCCTGGGCGAGGCACGGGGGCTCGACGTCGACGCGCCGCGCGGCCTGGCCAAGGTGACCCGGACCCGATGAGCACAGCTCGGCCCACTACCAGGAGGTCCTCGACCATGCAGGCACGTCACGCCTTTCCCCGCACCGCTCTCGGCTTGGTGGCGGCCACGACCGCCACCCTGGCCCTGGCCGCCTGCGGCAGCTCCTCGTCGACCGGCGCCCCGGCCGCGAGCGGCACGCCGACGACCGGCGGCACGGCGTACTACGCCGAGGCCCCGGCCACCCCACCGAACTGGATCTGGCCGTTCATGGGGTCGGCGTACTTCAGCACCCAGAACATCGTGCAGTTCCAGCAGCTCATGTACCGGCCGCTGTACTGGTTCGGGCAGTCCGGGCAGCCGCAGATCACCCCCTCCTTGTCGCTGGCCGACCCGCCGGTGTACAGCAACGGGAACACCACGGTCACCATCACGCTGAAGCCGTACCGGTGGTCCGACGGCACCTCGGTGTCGGCCAACGACGTGGCGTTCTGGTTGAACCTGATGAAGGCGGAGAAGGCCAACTGGGCCGCGTACGTGCCCGGTGCGATCCCGGACAACATCAAGACGATCGAGGCCACCTCGCCCACCACGGTGACGCTGGAGCTCACCACCGCGGTCAGCCCGACCTGGTTCACGTACAACGAGCTCTCGCAGGTGACGCCGATGCCCGCGGCGTGGGACGAGACCGCCGCCGGCGTCCCCTCGCACTGCGACACCACGATCAGCGACTGTGCGGCGGTCTACAAGTTCCTCGACGCCCAGGCCGGATCGCTGTCCACCTACGCCACCAACCCGATCTGGCAGGTGGTGGACGGCCCGTGGAAGCTCTCCGCCTTCACCACCGACGGGCGTGCCACGTTCAAGCCGAACCCCGCGTACTCCGGTCCGCAGAAGCCGCGCATCTCGACGTTCGTGGAGCTGCCCTTCACCTCGACCACGGCCGAGTACAACGAGCTGCGCTCCGGGGGGATCACCGTCGGGTACGTCCCGATGACCGACGTCCAGGCGAAGCCGGCCGGCACGCCGATCAACGCACCGGGTCCCAACCCGGTCCCGGGGTACACGATGGCCCCCTGGGTGTTCTTCGGGATCAACTACTTCCCGGAGAACTTCAACAACCCGACGTACGGCCCGGTGTTCAAGCAGCTGTACTTCCGCCAGGCACTGCAGATGACCGTGGACCAGCAGGGGTACGTCAACGGGCCGCTGAAGGGGTACGCCTACCCGACGTACGGCCCGGTGCCGCTGTACCCGACCAACTCGTTCATCTCCGCCGCGGCGAGGACCAACCCGTACCCGTTCGACCCAGCCAAGGCCGGCGCACTCCTGCAGGCGCACGGCTGGACGGTGACCGTCGGGTCGCCGGCGGTGTGCACCAACCCCGGGGCCGGGCCCGCCCAGTGCGGGGCCGGGGTGAAGGCGGGCACGAAGCTCGAGCTCGACCTGCAGTACGCCAGCGGCAACCCGGCGCTGACCACGGAGATGAGCGTGCTGAAGTCCGACGCCGCACAGGCCGGCATCGTGCTGAACCTCTCGCAGGCCCCGTTCAACACGGTCACCGGCAACGCGGTGCCGTGTACCGCGACGCAGAAGGCGTGCTCCTGGCAGATGGAGAGCTGGGGCGGCGGCTGGTCGTTCCAGCCGGACTTCTACCCGACCGGTGGGGAGATCTTCGCCACCGGTGCCGGGTCGAACGTCGGCTCCTACACCGACCCGACCAACGACGCGAACATCCTGGCCACCCACTCGGCGTCCAACGCCCAGCAGGCGATGGACGCCTACCAGAGCTACCTGGCGGCGCAGCTGCCGGTGGTCTGGCAGCCGTACCCGATCTACCAGCTCACCGAGATCCAGAACGGGCTGCACGGCGTAACCCCGCAGAACCCGACCGGTCAGCTGACGCCGGAGACGTGGTACTTCACCAAGTAGCCGCGGCGAGCACCACAGCAGCGGGGGGGGTGCTGCTATGG
>JAJYSQ010000191.1 GCA_021793495.1 Actinomycetes bacterium | reverse complement strand
TGCTAAATCATAATGCTGCCCGCCCGGGACGAAGAGGTGGACAAGATTGTCGGGCTGACCGTGGGCGCCGACGACTACCTCGTCAAGCCGTTCTCACCGCGTGAGCTGATCGCCCGGGTGCGGGCCATGCTGCGTCGGCCGCGGACGGTGTACGGCGGCACACCCACCGAGACGGTGCAGCCGGAGGTCGAGCCGTTCCGGATCGGCGGCTTGGTCGTGGACCCGGTGGCGCGGCTGGTCAGTGTGGACGGCGAGCCGGTGGAGCTGACCCGCACCGAGTTCGACCTGCTCGCGTCGATGGCCGCCCGACCGCGGGCGGCCTTCACCCGCCGACAGCTGATCGACGCGGTATGGGGTCCGGACTGGTACGGCGACGAGCACATCGTCGACGTGCACATCGGGCACCTGCGGCGCAAGCTGCGCGACGACGCGGTCGAGCCGGCCTACGTCCGCACGGTACGTGGGGTCGGCTACGGCATGAGCGCCGGATGAGCGCTCGGCGATCCGGGCTCGCGGCCCGGCTGCTGACCGCGCAGGTGCTCGTCATCGGGGTCGGCGCGCTGACCCTGGTCGTCGCCGCCACGCTGGTGGCACCCAGCCTGTTCTCCGACCATCTCGCTCGCACCGGTGAGACCTCACCGCAGGTGCGGAAGCACGCGGAGGAGGCGTTCGCGTCGTCGTTCTCCGTCGCGCTGGCGCTCGCCATGGTGGCCGCGCTCAGCGCGGCCGGTCTGGTGTCGTGGTTCCTGGTCCGTCGGGTCGCCCGCCCCGTGGCCGCGCTCGCGGACGCCGCCGACGCGCTGGCGGCCGGCAACTACCGGGCCCGCTCCCCCGCCGGGGGCTTCGGCAGCGAGCTGGAGCGGCTGTCCACCGCCTTCGACCACCTGGCCTCGGAGCTGGCGGACAGCGACGCGGCCCGCGCCCGGATGCTCGCCGACCTGGCCCATGAGGTCCGCACGCCGCTGGCCACCTTGGAGGCGTACGTCGACGGGCTGGAGGACGGCGTGGTCTCGCCCAGCCCGGAGTCGTTTCAGACCATGCGCGACCAGGTGCTGCGGCTGCGACGCCTGTCCGCCGACCTGCGCGACGCCGCCGCGGCGCAGCAGCAGCCGCTGGACCTGGCCCCTGAGCCGACCGATCCCAACGAGCTGGCCCAGGCTGCCGTGACCGCGGCGCGGCCGCGGTTCCAGGCCAAGCGCGTCGACCTGACGGTCCTGCCCGGCCGGCACCCGCCGACGGTGCTGGCCGACCCGGTCCGCATCCAGCAGGTGCTGGCCAACCTGCTCGACAACGCGCTACGCCATTGCGCCCCAGGTGGCCACACCACCGTCCGGGTCACCTCCAGCCCCGGTTGGGCCCAGGTCGTCGTGACCGACGATGGGGCGGGGATCCCGCCGGACCAGCTGGACGCCATCTTCGAGCGCTTCCACCGCGTCGACCCCTCCCGCAGCAACGCCGACGGAAGCGGCAGCGGGCTCGGCCTGACCATCGCACGGGCCCTCGCGGTGACCCACGGCGGCAGCCTGGAAGCCGCCAGTGCGGGGCTGGGCCGGGGCAGCACCTTCACGCTCAGTCTGCCTGCGGCCCGCTGACGGACAAGGTGCCCCACCGGGCGGCGCGCCGGACCCCCCTCGTCTACTATTCGCCGTAGTAGCTGTCGGAACGGCCGACGCTGGGACCGATGTGCGAGGGAGCCCGACGTGCACCCCAGCCAGCGCGCGTGGCCGACGGTCACCCGCCGCACCCTCCTGGCAGCCGGCACGTCGGGGCTGCTCGCCGCCTGCGCCGGAGCCGGGTCCACGGCCGGCGTCGCCGCGCCCAGCGACCGGCTCGGCCGGGTCATCCCGGTCGCAGCGCGCCGGATCCGACCGTCGATCAACGGCGTCACCCTCGACGGCCGGGAGCTCGACACCCGATCGTGGCGCGGTGCTCCCGTCGTCGTGAACTTCTGGGGCAGCTGGTGCGCACCCTGCCGGGAGGAGGCGCCTCAGCTGCGCGCGGTGGCGCTGGCGACGCTGCCCCTGGGGGTTCACTTCGTCGGCATCGACATGCTCGACGACCCGGCGGCCGGGAAGGCCTTCATGGAGGACTTCAAGCTTCCCTACCCCAGCATCCGAGACGACGACGGGGTGATCGAGACGCGGTTCGGCGCCGCGGTGCCACGCGCGGTGCCGACCACGCACGTGCTCGACGCCGAAGGTCGGGTCGCGGTCCAGTTCCTCGGCAAGATCACCGTCGCCGGGTTGCAGCCCACGGTGCTGCAGGTCCTCAGCGAGACCAATCCCCGGCTGGGCCCGGCATCGTCGGCGCCGGTCGGCAGCCGGTCCCCCGCATCGCCGGGGGCCACCGGCAGCGGCCGATGACCGCATCGGTGAACCGCCCGGCAGCCCCCGTGGCGCCCGTCCGGCGAGTCCGGTTCCAAGGGCGTGGACGCCGGTGGTAGAGCGCACCGACGAGGTCGCCGCGCAGCAGGCACCGTCCGGCGACACGTCCGGCTCGGCACCCGACGCGGGCGAGGGGCCGGCCCCCGCCCGGGCGCTGCAGAGCCTCCCCGAGCTGCTGCGCTGGGTCTGGCGACAGCTGACGTCCATGCGGACGGCGCTGCTCCTCCTGTTCCTGCTGGCCCTCGCGGCCGTGCCCGGAAGCATCTTCCCGCAGCGGGGAACCCGGCCGGCGGACGTCACCGACTTCCTCAGCAGGCACCCGTTCGCCGGACCGCTGCTGGACCGGCTGTCCGCCTTCAACGTCTACGCCTCCGTGTGGTTCGCCGCCATCTACCTGCTCCTGCTCATCTCGCTGGTCGGCTGCCTGGTCCCGCGCAGCCTTCGCCACGTCCAGGCGTTGCGTGGCGTCCCGCCGGTCGCGCCGCGGAACCTGAGCCGACTGCCGGCGCACGACTCCTTCGTGTCCTCGAGATCCCCCGCCGAGATCGCCGACTCGGCCCGGCAGCTGCTGTCCCGACGCCGCTGGCGCGTGGTGATCAGGGACGGCGCCGTCTGCGCCGAGCGGGGGTACCTGCGGGAGGTCGGCAACCTGACCTTCCACTTCGCCCTCTTGCTGCTGCTGGCCGGAATGGCGATCTCGTCCCTGTTCGGCACCCGCGGACAGGCGCTCGTGATCCAGGGGGACACCTTCACCGACACGATCAGCCGGTACAGCTCCTTCGGGGCGGGTCGCGCGGCCAGCATCGACAACCTCCCACCGTTCTCCTTCACGCTGACCCGATTCAGTGCCACCTACGAGGAACAAGGCGCCCAGCGCGGCGCCCCACGCAGCTTCCGGGCCGACCTGCTGGTGCGAAGCAGCCCCGAACGGCCGGGTCACCCCACCGTCGTGGAGGTCAACCGCCCGCTGGTGATCGGGAGCACGAAGGTCTTCCTGATCGGGCACGGCTACGCGCCGCACCTCACGGTTCGCGACGGCGTCGGCCGGGTGGTCCTTTCCTCTGCAGTCATCTTCCTGCCCCGCAACGCCATGTTCTTGTCCACCGGGGTGGTCAAGATCCCGGACGCCCGACCCAGCCAGCTCGGGTTTCGCGGTCTCCTGCTCCCGACCGCGGGCCTCGACCCCGTCGCCGGACCGGTGTCCACCTTCCCCGCAGCCGACTCACCTGCGCTCTTGCTCGTGGCGTGGAAGGGCGACCTCGGCCTCGACAACGGCGTCCCGCAGTCGGTGTACACCCTCGACACCACCCGGATGACCCAAGTCGGCGGCAAGGGGCTGCGCGTCGGTGACCGCTGGGCGCTACCCGGCGGGCTGGGGTCGGTCACTTTCGACGGCGTCGACCAGTACGCGACCTTCGACGTCGCCCATGACCCCGGCAAGGGCCTGGTCCTTGTCGCGGCGCTGCTGGCTCTCGCCGGCCTGATGGTCTCGCTGTTCGTCCGACGGCGCCGGCTGTGGGTGCGTGCCTCGCCCCAGGCCGGCGGCGGCTCGCTGGTGGAGATCGCCGCACTGGCCAAAGCCGAGGACAGCGGGCTCCCACAGGCGGTCAGCGCGGTCCTCACCGCCCTGCACACACCCCCTCCACCATCCTCGAAGGCGAACCGATCGGAGCCACAGTGACCGCTCAGACGCTGGCGCAGCTGAGCAACTGGCTGGTGTACAGCACCATGTTCGTACTGACCTTGGCCATGGTCGGCTTCTCGGCCGAGCTGGCGCTGGGCGGGCGCCCCCGCCTGCTGGCCCGGCGACCCGCTATGGCCGGCACGGCGAACGGGCCCGGGAGCGCTGGCGCCGACGTGGCTGACCCACCCCCGCCCGAAGGGGCCCCTCGCGTCGCCGGCGTGGCCCGTTCGCTGACCACGCTGGCGTTCCTGATGCTGCTCGGCGGGGTCGTCTTCCGGGGGCTGGCCGCCGGTCGCGCGCCGTGGGGCAACATGTACGAGTTCTCGGTGACCTCGGCCTTGCTCGTGCTGTTCTTCTTCCTGGCCGTGGCGCATCGGCGACCGTCCCTTGGGCGGCTCGGGATCTTCGTCGTGATCCCGGTGCTGCTCACGCTCGGCCTGGCCGTCGCGATCCTGTACGTGCCCGCCGGGCCGTTGGTCCCAGCGCTCAAGTCGTACTGGCTGGTCATCCACGTCGCGGCCGCGATCATCTCGGGGGGCGCCTTCACCGTCGGCGGCGTCGCCACCGGCCTGTTCCTGGTCCAGGACCACTGGGAGCGCACCGGCACGACCAACACGGTGTCGCGGCTGCTCCCCAGCGCCGAGCAGCTTGACCAGGCCGCCTACCGGCTGTTCGCCTTCGTCTTCCCACTGTGGACCTTCGCCATCATCGCCGGGGCGATCTGGGCCGAGAACGCCTGGGGCCGCTACTGGGGCTGGGACCCCAAGGAGACGTGGGCGTTCGTGACCTGGGTGATCTTCGCGGGCTATCTGCACGCGCGGTCCACCGCGGGGTGGAAGGGCCGCCCCGCCGCCATCATCGCCTTGGTGGGCCTGTCGTCGTTCATCTTCAACTACTTCGGCGTGAACATCTG
>JAJYSQ010000190.1 GCA_021793495.1 Actinomycetes bacterium | reverse complement strand
CACGCGGTGACCTGCGATGGGATCACGTTGGTGCCGCCCGGTTCGACGTGCAGCCGGCCCACGGTGGCCAACGCGTCGCACCCGGCGGCCCGCGCTCGGGCGGCCGACACCAGCACGGCGAGCACCAGCATCGGGTCGTGCCGGTCGCGGAAGGTCGTCGTGCCCGCATGGTCCGCCACCCCGGCCAGCTCGACCCGCCACCGGCCGTGCGGCCACACCCCGGTCCCGACGGCCACCGCTGCCCCGATGTCGGCCAGCGCTCGGCCCTGCTCGACGTGCAGCTCCACGTACGCGACCAGCCGGGCCAGACGAGCCGGGTCCGCGCCGGTGGCACGCGGATCGAGTCCCACCGAGGTCATCGCCTGGGCCAGGGTGGTGCCGTCCTGGTCGCTCAGCGCGAGAGCACGGTCCGGGCCCACCGCGCCGGTGATCAGCCGGCTGCCCAAGCAGGCCAGGCCGAAGCGGGCGCCCTCTTCCTCGGTGAACGCGACCACCGCCACCGGTCGGGCCGGGACCACCCCGCGGGCGCGCAGCTCGTCGATGGCCAAGAATCCACTGACGATGCCCAGCGGCCCGTCGTACGCCCCACCGTTGGGTACCGAGTCCAGGTGGCTGCCGGTGACCACGGCTGCGTCGCGCACCCCCGGGGCCGGCTCCCACCAGGCCCACACGTTGCTGTCCTGGTCGGTCTCCACCACGAGTCCTCGCTGCGCGGCAGCATCGGCGAACCAGGAGCGAGCGGCCGCCTCGACGGGGGTGAAGGCCAGCCGGGTCCACCCCCCTCGCGGATCGGTACCGATCCGTGCCAGGGGTTGCCACAGCCGGTCCAGCGCACCGATGCTCACGCCGACGCGCCGGCGGGACCCTCATGCATCGGGATGCGCACCCCGCGTTCCTCGGCGACCTGGGCGGCCCGCTCGTACCCGGCGTCGACGTGGCGCACCACCCCGGTCCCTGGATCGTTCGTCAGCACCCGTTCGAGCTTGGCCGCTGCCAACGGGGTCCCGTCTGCCACGGTCACCTGGCCGGCGTGGATCGACCGGCCCATGCCGACCCCACCACCGTGGTGGATCGAGACCCAGGCCGCGCCGGAGGCGGTGTTGAGCATCGCATTGAGCAGCGGCCAGTCGGCGATCGCGTCCGAACCGTCGGCCATGGCCTCGGTCTCCCGGTAGGGCGAGGCGACCGACCCGGCATCCAGGTGGTCGCGTCCGATCACGATCGGCGCTACGACCTCACCGGAGGCCACCAGGTCGTTGAACGCCAGCCCGGCCTTGTCCCGCTCCCCGTACCCCAGCCAGCAGATCCGCGCCGGCAGCCCCTGGAACGCCACTCGCTCCTCGGCCATCCGGATCCAGCGAGCCAGCGACTCGTTCTCGCCGAACAGCTCCAGGACCGCACGGTCGGTACGCCGGATGTCGGCCGGGTCCCCGGACAACGCGGCCCACCGGAAGGGGCCCTTCCCCTCACAGAACAGCGGCCGGATGTAGGCCGGGACGAACCCGGGGAAGTCGAAGGCCCGCGGGTACCCGGCCTTGGCCGCCTCGGCCCGGATCGAGTTGCCGTAGTCGAACACCTCGGCGCCGGCGTCGAGGAACCCGACCATCGCCTCGACATGGCGAGCCATCGACTCCCGGGCCCGGTCGGTGAACTCCGCGGGCTTGGCACGGGCATACGCGGCCATCTGGTCGAGCTCCACCCCGATCGGCAGGTAGGCCAGCGGGTCGTGCGCGGAGGTCTGGTCGGTGACGATGTCCATCGGGGCAGACCGCGCGAGCATCTGCGGCACGATCTCGGCAGCGTTGCCCAGCAGCCCGATCGACAGCGCCCGCCGCTCGTCGCGGGCGGCAACCGCCAGCGCCAGTGCCTCGTCCAGGTCCCGGGCCGCGACGTCGAGGTACCGGTGCTCGATACGCCGAGAGATCCGCGACGGGTCGCACTCCACGCAGATCGCGACGCCGTCGTTCATGGTCACGCTCAGCGGCTGCGCGCCGCCCATGCCGCCCAGTCCAGCGGTCAGGGTGATGGTACCGGCCAGGGTGCCGGCGAACCGCTTGGCGGCCACCGCGGCGAACGTCTCGTAGGTGCCCTGCACGATCCCCTGGGTACCGATGTAGATCCACGAGCCGGCGGTCATCTGGCCGAACATGGTCAGCCCCAGGGCATCCAGCCGGCGGAACTCCTCCCAGCTTGCCCAGTCCCCGACCAGGTTGGCGTTCGCGATGAGCACGCGTGGCGCCCACTCGTGGGTGCGGAACACCCCGACCGGCTTGCCGGACTGCACCAGCATCGTCTCGTCCTCGCGCAGCGTGGTCAGGGTACGCACCAACGCGTCGAACGCGTCCCAGGACCGGGCTGCCTTGCCCGATCCGCCGTACACGATCAGCTGGTCGGGGTGCTCGGCGACCTCGGGGTCCAGGTTGTTCATCAGCATCCGCATCGCGGCTTCCTGCGGCCAGCCGCGCGCGGTCAGCACGGTGCCGCGAGGAGCACGCACCGGTCGGGGACCGCTCATGGGCCGATCACCTGCTCTCGGGGGTGGAGGGCGCCAGGACCGGAGCCGGCTGACCGACCATGGCGACCGGGGTAGCGGTGCACATCGGGGCGTGGCAGCCGGTGGCGGCCACGCCCCGAACCCCATCATCCACAACCGTACCGAGGGCTGATCCGGCACAGGTCCACCAGAAGGTCGTGGACCCGCTGGGTGCCCGACCGGGCGGCGACCATCACCCCGAGACGGTCACGAACTGCTCCTCCTCCGTCGAGCCGCGCAGGGCAAGAGTCGACGAGGCGCCCTCGGTCAGGATGGTCATGACGTCATCGAAGTACCCGGCGCCGACCTCTCGCTGGTGGCGAGTGGCGGTGTAGCCCTGCGGCTCGAGGGCGAACTCCCGCTCCTGCAGCGCCACGTAGGCACTCATCCCCTCCCGGGCATAACCATGCGCGAGCTCGAAGGCGGACGCGTTGAGGGCATGCCAGCCGGCCAGCGTCACGAACTGGAATCGATACCCCATCGCGGCCAGCTCCTTCTGGAACCGGGAGATCGTCTCGTCATCGAGGTGCCGCCTCCAGTTGAACGACGGCGAGCAGTTGTAGGCGAGCATCGCTTCGGGGTACTCGGCCTTGATCGCCTCGGCGAAGCGACGAGCCTCCGCCAGGTCCGGGGTCGAGGTCTCGCACCAGAGGAGGTCGGCGTAGGGCGCGTAGGCCAAGCCGCGGGCGATCGCGATGTCGATGCCGTTGCGGATCCGGTAGAAGCCCTCGGCGGTGCGCTCCCCGGTGACGAACGGCTGGTCACGCTCGTCCACGTCACTGGTGAGCAGCGTCGCACCCAACGCGTCGGTACGGGCCACGACCAGGGTCGGTGCGTCGTACACGTCGGCGGCCAGCCGGGCGGCGTGCAGGGTGCGCAGGTGCGCGGCCGTGGGGATGAGGACTTTCCCACCCATGTGCCCGCACTTCTTCTCCGAAGACAGCTGGTCCTCCCAGTGCACCCCGGCAGCACCGGCCTCGATCATCTGCTTCATCAGCTCGAACGCGTTGAGCGCACCGCCGAACCCGGCCTCGGCGTCGGCGACGATCGGCACCATCCACTCCCGTTGGCCGCCGGCGTAGCCACTCTCGGCCCACTCGATCTGGTCGGCCCGACGCAGTGCGTTGTTGATCCGCCGGACCACAGCCGGGACGCTGTTGGCCGCGTACAGGCTCTGGTCGGGGTACACCTGCTCGGAGAGGTTGGCGTCGGCCGCGACCTGCCAGCCCGACAGGTAGATCGCCGACAGCCCGGCCTTGACCATCTCCACGGCCTGGCCTCCGGTCAGGGCGCCCAGCGCGGCGACGTACTCCTCGCTGTGCAGCAGCTGCCAGAGACGTTCAGCGCCGTGCCGGGCCAACGTGTGCTCCACGGGCACCGCGCCACGCAGCCGGAGCACGTCGGACGCACGGTACGGGCGGAGCACCCCGGCCCAGCGGGGGTCGGAGGCCCAGCGGGCCTCCAGCTCGGCGACGGCGGTATCAAACGGTGTGGTCATCGCAGGTCAGGTCCTTTCCGGGAAGGTGGTGGGGTCGTAGCGGTGGGGTCAGGGCAGCAGCTCGTAGGCGGGCAGGGTCAGGAAGGGCAGGAAGTCAGCCGACAGCGAGACCAGCTCGAACACCTGGCGGGCATTGGCCACGGTGACGGCATCGCCCCCTGCGGCGAGAGCAGCGGCGACCTCGGCGTCCAGCCCGGACCGCACGGCCTCGGCGGTCAGCCGGGTGCCATCCGCCAGGCGGACCCCGTGGTGCACCCACTGCCAGATCTGGGCACGGCTGATCTCCGCGGTCGCGGCGTCCTCCATCAGGTCGTCGATCGCCGCAGCCCCGGTACCGGACAGCCAGGACACCAGGTAGCGCAGCCCGACCGAGATGTTGGTCGCCACGCCGGCGTGGGTCACTCCACCGGGGGGACAGGACACGCCCAGCAGCTGGTCGCGGCCGACATGCACGTCAGGACGCTGACGCTGCAGCTGGTTGGGGCGATCTCCGAGGACGGCGTCGAAGCACCCCCGGGCGACCCCGACCAGATCAGGGTGGGCGACCCAGGTCCCGTCGAATCCGTCCGCGGCCTCGCGGCGCTTGTCCTCGGCCACTTTCTCCAGGGCCGCCTCGGTCACCTCCGGCTTTCGCCGGTTGGGGATGAACGCGGCCATCCCCCCGATGGCGTGCGCCCCCCGGCGGTGACAGGTCCGCACCAGCAGCTGGGAGTAGGCCCGCATGAACGGCGTGGTCATCGTCACCACCGCCCGGTCGGGCAGGACGAACCCGGGGTCGGCGTGGAACTGCTTGGCGATGCTGAAGATGTAGTCCCACCGCCCGGCGTTGAGCCCGCAGACGTGGTCGCGCAGCTCGTAGAGGATCTCGTCCATCTCGAACGCTGCGGTGATGGTCTCGATCAGCACGGTCGCCCGGATCGATCCGTGGTCGAGGCCGAGGGCCTCCTCGGTG
>JAJYSQ010000189.1 GCA_021793495.1 Actinomycetes bacterium | reverse complement strand
CGACGCTGCACGCTCACCTCGACAGCCTACCGGTGCGAAAGATACGGATGCGAAAGGTACGAACCCGTTGGGTGGGTATTACTCGGGGCGGGCGCTAGAGCGACCAGGTGTCGCCCCCCGCCAGCAGGGCGTCGAGATCACCCGGCCCCGCCTGCGCGCTCGCCTGCTCGAGCTGCGCGCTGACCTGCCGGTCGTACGTCGGCCGGTCGACGTCGCGGAAGACCCCGACGGGGACGTACGCCATCGATGGATCGGTCAGCCGCGACAGCGCGAACGCCGTCGTCGGGTCCGGGTCGTACGGGTCGTGCACCACCAGGTCCTCGACGGGCACCGAGGCCGCGTCGAGGCCCTCCAGGTGACCGCGCCGCCAGACCAGGCCTCGTTCGCCCTCGGCACCGAGCCGGATCGGCTCGCCGGCCACCAGCCGCACCAGGTGCGCGTCGCGTGTAGCCGGGTCTTTCAGGACCTCGAACGCCCCGTCGTTGTAGATGTTGCAGTTCTGGTAGATCTCCACCAGCGAGGACCCCTGGTGCGCCGCGGCGGCGCGGAGCACCTCGGTCAACCCCTGCCGGTCGGAGTCCAGGGCCCGGGCGACGAACGTGGCCTCGGCTCCCAGGGCGAGGGAGACCGGGTTGAACGGCTGGTCGACCGAGCCCATCGGCGTCGACTTGGTGATCTTTCCGACCTCGGACGTGGGGGAGTACTGGCCCTTCGTCAGCCCGTAGATCCGGTTGTTGAACAGCAGGATCGTGAGGTTGACGTTGCGTCGCAGCGTGTGGATCAGGTGGTTCCCGCCGATCGACAGGGCATCGCCGTCCCCGGTGACGACCCACACCATCAGATCTGGGCGGCTGGTCGCCAACCCGGTCGCGATCGCGGGGGCTCGGCCGTGGATCGAGTGCATCCCATACGTGTTCAGGTAGTACGGGAACCTCGAGGAGCACCCGATCCCCGAGATGACGACCATCTTCTCGCGGGGCACCCCGAGCTCGGGCAGGAAGCCCTGGACCGCCGCCAGGATCGCGTAGTCCCCGCACCCCGGGCACCAGCGGACCTCCTGGTCGGTCTTGAGGTCCTTGGCGGTCAGCGTCGGGAGCGTCGTTGGTCGGTCGGCCGTCGTGCTGCTCATCCGGGCAGTTCTCCCAGGTTGTCGGAGATCACGTGGGTCAGCTCGGCGACCTGGAACGGGACGCCGGCGATCTTCGTGTAGGAGACCGTGTCGACCAGGTACCGGGCTCGGACCAGCAAGGCCAGCTGCCCGGTGTTCATCTCCGGGACCAGCACCCGACGGTACCCGGCCAGCACCTCGCCGGTGTTGACCGGGAAGGGGTTGAGGTGGCGCAGGTGGGCGTGGGCGACCCGACCGCCGGCATCCCGGACGCGACGGGTCGCCGCGGCCACCGGACCGTACGTCGATCCCCAGCTCAGCACCAGCAGGGAGGCTCCGCCGTCGGGGTCGTCCACCTCCAGCGCCGGGATGCTGGCCGCGATCCCGGCGACCTTCGCCGCCCGGGTGCGCACCATGTGCTCGTGGTTGGCCGGGTCGTAGGAGATCGTGCCGATACCGTCGGCCTTCTCCAGCCCGCCGATCCGGTGCTCCAGGCCCGGGGTGCCCGGCACCGCCCACGGGCGGGCCAGCGTCTCCGGGTCGCGCAGGTAGGGCCAGAAGCTCTCCTGGCCGTCGGGCCCGACGTGGTTGGGCCGGGTGGCGAACGCCACTCGCAGGTCGGGCAGGTCGGCGCTGGCCGGGATCCGCCACGGCTCGGAGCCGTTGGCCAGGTAGCCGTCCGAGAGCAGGATCACCGGGGTGCGGTACGTCGTGGCGATCCGCACCGCTTCCAGCGCGACGTCGAAGCAGTCCGCCGGCGAGCGGGGCGCGACGATCGGCACCGGCGCCTCCCCGTTGCGGCCGAACATGGCCTGCAGCAGGTCGGCCTGCTCGGTCTTGGTCGGCAGGCCGGTCGACGGCCCACCGCGTTGTACATCGCAGATCACCAACGGCAGCTCCAGGGCGACAGCCAGGCCGATCGTCTCGGACTTCAGTGCCACCCCCGGCCCCGACGTGGTGGTCACCCCCAGTGCCCCGCCGAAGCTGGCTCCGAGTGCGGCACCGATCCCGGCGATCTCGTCCTCCGCCTGGAACGTGTACACCCCGAACCGCTTCGCCCGGGCGAGCTCGTGCAGGATGTCGCTGGCCGGGGTGATCGGGTAGGAGCCGAGGAACAACGGCAGGCCGGACCGTACCGAGGCGGCCACCAGCCCGTACGCCAGGGCCGTGTTCCCGGTGATGCGCCGGTAGGTGCCCGAGGGTAACGGGGCCGGATGGACCTGGTACGAGACCGCGAAGTCCTCGGTGGTCTCCCCGAAGGACCAGCCGGCCTCGAACGCTGCCACGTTCGCCTTCATGATCTCCGGTCGAGAGGCGAACCGTGACTCGAGGTAGGCCAGTGTCGACTCGGTGGGGCGGGAGTACAACCAGGACAGCAGGCCGAGGGTGAACATGTTCTTCGCCCGGTCCGCGTCCTTCTTCGACACCGGGAAGCCGTCCAGCGCCCGCTTCGTCAACGAGGTCAACGGGATCTGGTGCACGTGGTAGGACGTCAGCATGGGATCTGCGAGCGGGTCCTCGAGGTAGCCGACCTTGGCCAGCGCCCGCGGGGTGAACTCGTCGATGTTCACGATCAGCCGGCCACCGCGCGGCAGGTCCGCCAGGTTCGCCCTCAGCGCGGCCGGGTTCATCACCACGAGCACGTCGGGGGCATCCCCGGGGGTGAGGATGTCGTGGTCGGCGAAGTGCAGCTGGAAGCTGGACACCCCAGGAAGGGTCCCGGCCGGCGCCCGGATCTCCGCCGGGAAGCTCGGCAGCGTGGACAGGTCGTTGCCGAACACCGCCGTCTCGGAGGTAAAACGGTCTCCGGCCAGCTGCATGCCGTCGCCGGAGTCCCCGGCGAACCGGATGACCACCCGGTCGAGCTGGTGGACCGGCTTGCCCATGTCGTCTCCCTCCTGCCCCCGCTGGCACGTGCCGGGTGCCGCTCGTGCCGGCTGCTTGCTGGCTTGGCTCCCGTCCAGTATCTCCCCGCGACGGGCTAGACGAGGCCCCCGATCCGTCCACGGATGGTGTCGAGCAGCCCGGCCACCTCCCGGGACCGCTCCGGTGCCACCAGGTAGGCCGGCTGGCCGCGGATGGCCCGGCTGACCTCGGTGACCATCAGCCGGTAGGGGTCGCATGCCGCGAAGTCCTCGACATGGACCTCGCGGCCGGAGACGAGGAGCAGCGAGGTGGCCTGGCCGTTCCACGCGGTGAACGGGGTCTCCGGCAGCGCCAGGCTCCCTCGGCGGGCTGTGACCGTCCACCACTGGCGGGCCGGCTCGGCGATGCCGGCCGTCAACCGGAGGGTCACCTCACCGGCCTGCAGCCGCGCGGTGACCCCGAGGTCCACCCCGCTCGGCGCCCACCGGGCGGCCGCGGTGGTGACCTGCGGGGTGAGCACCGGCCAGCCGGTGCTCACCAGGAGCGCGGACGCCGCGTAGCACCCCACGTCGTACAGGGCTCCGCCGCCGTGGTCGGGGTCCCACCGGTAGTCCCCGGCAGGCACCCCGCGGAAGGTGAAGCCGGCGTCGACACGGGTGAGCGGTCCCAGCGCCCCGGCCGCGAGCAGGGCCTCGACCCGACGCGTCCGCGGATGCCATCGGTACCAGGAGGCCTCGACCAGCAGGAGTCTGGTGCGCCGGGCGGCGTCGACCATCTGCCGGACCTCCTCGGCGGTGCGCCCCAGCGGCTTCTCGGTCAGCACGTGCTTGCCGGCCTCGAGGGCGGCCAGGGTCGCGGGCAGGTGAGCGTCGTTGGGCAGACTGATGTAGACCGCTTCGACCAACGGGTCGGCGAGCAGCTGTGCGTAGGAGCCGTAGCAGCGGCCTCGTGGTTCCAGTGCCTCGGCGCGGCCCACGTCGCGGGAGGCCACGGCGACCAGCTCCGCCTCCGGGCACGAGTGCACGGCGGGAGCCAGGCCGCGGCGGGCTACCGACCCGGCTCCGAGGAACCCCCAGCGCACCGGTGCGACCCGGTCCCCGGTGCTCACGCCGGCCGTACGGGCTGGCCGCCTCGCTCGACCGAGCGCATCGCGGCGACCATCACCGCCACGTTGCGGCGAGCGTCCTGCGCGGTGACGGACATGGGGATCCCATACTGCAGGGTGTCGGCCAGCTCGTGGTGGAACGGGTACCGGGGTGCCGCAGGGCAGGCCAGCAGGGTTCGTGAGCCCGAGGCGTCCCACCGCTCCATGACGGGCGGTGAGTCGGCAGGGGCCAGCACGTCCTCGGCCAGCGTGCCCACGGGGCTGCGGGACACCACCCGTTCCCGGCGCCAGCTTCCGACGATGGCTCCCTGGGTGCCCAGCACGTACCACCGTGGCTTCAGAGCGGCAGCGAGGTTCGAGTGGATGAACTCCGCCTCCGCGCCGTCGGCGAAGCGCAGTGTGACCCGGGTGTGGTCGGCGTTGGTCACGTCGAACCAGACCCGCTTGTGCGTGGCAGCGCTCACCCACTCCACCTCCGCGCCCATCAGGTCGAGGATCTGGTCGATCACGTGTGCCCCCCAGTCGAAGACCGCGCCACCGGAGACCTCGGCATCGGAGTGCCAGTAGTTGCACGGGTGCTCGTACCCGCCGACGAAGGACTCCAGGTGGAACACCTCTCCGAGCTTCCCGGCCCGGATGGCGGAGCGCAGCGCCAGGTAGTCGGGATCCCAACGGCGGTTCTGGTAGACCGCCAGGGTCAGGCCGCGGGAACGGGACTCGTCGAGCATCTCGTCGGCGGCCTCGGTGGTGGTCGCGAACGGCTTCTCCACCACCACGTGCTTGCCGGTCCGCAGGGCGGCCAGCGCCCAGCGCGCGTGGCTGTTCGGCGCGGTGGACACCACCACGAGGTCGACCGCGTCCCCGCCGACCAGCTCCTCGGCGTCGAGCACCGTGATGTCCGGGGCCCGC
>JAJYSQ010000188.1 GCA_021793495.1 Actinomycetes bacterium | reverse complement strand
TCTCGCCAGGGAGAACATGACGAAGACAACGACCAGGAGCACGAGCAGCCCGTGCACCGAGATGATTCGCATCGCCGTACGTCCGGCACGCATCGCCGTCGGGGAACGGCCCGGGTCGGGTCGCGAAGTGGTCGATCTCATCACGTGAGGCCTTCTCTTGGTTCGGCAGTGGTGGTCATGGCAGCGGCCACCGGTCGGTCGTGGACTCCCGCGGCCCAACCCGTGAGGGTTGTCGCCGTCGCCTCTTGGCCGGAGAGCTCGGCTACCAGCCGACCGCGGTTGAAGACCAGCACCCGGTCGCAGAGCGCGGTCACCTCGTCGAAGTCGGAGGACACGACCACGACCGTCCCGCCCCGCTCGCCAACACCCCTGAGCAGGTCGTGGATCTGCGCCTTGGAGGCGATGTCCACCCCTGCGGTCGGTTCCTCGAGCACGAGGGTACGAAGGCCGGCCTCGAGCCAGCGCGCCACGACGACCTTCTGCTGGTTGCCACCGGACAACAGCCCGATCGGCATGCTCGGGTTGTCAGGCCGCACGTCGAAGCGGTCGATCGCGTCGCTCGCCCGCCGGAGCTCGGTGCTGCGGCGCCGGGGACGCAGCAGGTGACCCTGTGGCACGAGCGGATTCACGTAGAGGTTCTCCGTGACGCTCAGGTCGGAGGCAAGACTCTCCTCCAGCCGGTTACCGGCGACGAAGCCTACGCCGGCCGCCAGGGCGTCCGCCGGAGAGTGCGGAGCGTACGGTCGGCCATGCAGGGTCATCGTTCCGCGCGTCGGGGCGATCACGCCCGCGATCACGCGACCGATCTCGGACTGCCCGGCTCCGCTGAGCCCAACCAGCCCCAGGATCTCTCCGGACCCCACCTCGAGATCGACGGGTGCGACCCCATCGGTGGCCACTGCCTCCAGCCGGAGGACGCTGGAACCGACCGGTCGCTCGGGGCGCAGGACGTCGTCGCTCATCTCATGGCCGACGATGGCCCGCACCAGCGCCGTCCGCTTGACGCTCGCCACCGGCTCGGACAGGACGACCCGTCCGTCGCGCAGGACCGTGACCGTGTCGGCAAGTCGGAACACCTCGTCGACCCGGTGGGTCACGTAGAGGAAACCGATTCCCTCGGTGCGCATCCGGGTGATCGCGTCGACCAACCGGTCGACGTCGCCGGCCGGCAACGATGCCGTCGGCTCGTCGAGGACGACGAACTTGGCCCGGGTGGACAGGGCCCGGGTGATCGCGACCAGTGCCCGCTCGGCCATCGTCAGCTCCGCCACGAGCATCCCAGGATCGATGTCGAGCCCGAGGGAGTTCAGGACCTGCCGTGCCTGCTCAGCCACCCGTGACCAGGAGACCAGGCGCCCGGTGCGCGGGTATCCCTGGACCAGCGCGATGTTCTCGGCCACCGACATCGCCGGTACCAGGCCGAGATCCTGGTGGATGAAGGCGAGTGGCACCGGCTCCTGCCCTGCGGACACCTCGGCCCCATCGAGCAGGATGCTCCCGGTGTCGGCCTCATAGACTCCTGCCAGGATCTTGATCAGTGTGGACTTGCCCGCCCCGTTCTGGCCGAGCAACGCCATCACCTGCCCGGCCGTGAGCTCGAGGTCGACATCGGCCAGGGCGACGGTCCCCCAGAACCTCTTGGACATCCCGCGGACCGACAGGACCGACGCAGACTGTCGGTCCTGTCGGAGGTGTGTCGGCACAGCCACCATCAGCTGTGCCCGGTGGTCAGCAGGCTGACGAAGTGCTGCTGGTAGTTGTTGCTCGGGTCGAAGACGTTCTGGCTGCCCCCCTCGGAGTTGACGTTGGCATGCGTGACCAGGTAGGTCGGCGGGAACCACGTGTCTGGCGACAGCCCGTGGAATGCTCGGTTCATCTGGTAGATGGCGTAGTACGCCTCCTCCTGGGCCGGCTCAGGAACGGTGGCAACCTCGTACTGGCCGCTCCGGATCCGCTGGTAGGCCGACGGGATCCCGTCGGAGCCGATGAGCTTGGGACTGTTCGGACCGCTGGGCGAGACACCGCCGGCCGACAGCGCGGGGACGGCGAAGTCCCAATCGTTGTCCCCCACGGTCATCGCGTAGAAGTTGGTCCCGTAGGTCGACACCCAGGAGGTGGCCAGCTGGGCGATCCTCGTTGAGGCCTCTGCTGCCGGGAAATTGTCGAAGGCCAACAGCGTGCACCCCGTGCACTTGGCGATCTCAGCCCGCATCGCGTCGGACTTGATCCGGGCGATGCCGTACTCGTTGTGAGTGACGATGATCGCCCGAGCAGTCCCGTGAGAGGCGGCGATCGCGTAGTCCGCCTCGGTCGTGCCGATCGCCGTGGCGTCTTCCTGGATGTTGGTGTAGAGCCCACGTGTCGGTCCCGTGACCGAGGCGGCATGCAGCCCGACGACCGGGATGTGGGCCGCGGTCGCCGCCGCGATCGGCGCCTGCAGGCTCGCCGCGTTGGCGAAGATGATGATCCCGTCGGGGTGCAGCGCGACCGCCTGGTTCATGCCGGCCAGCCATCCGGTCGGGCTCCCCTTCCCGTCGATGATGGTGACTGTCCAACCAATCTTCGTGGCGACCTGTTGAAGGTACTGGCCGTACGCGGCGTCCAGCGAGTTGGACTCCTGACCGGAGAGGTAGACGATCTTCTTGCCGGTGCTGGCGACCGGTCCGCTGGTCGGCCCGGTCCAGGTGGTCTGTGGCGCCTCTTTCTGCGCCACTGTCGCCTCGACCGAAGCGAGGAAGGCATCGGGAGTGGACGAGGTCGTCGCGGCCGTCGACGGCGAGGATCCCGCAGAAGAAGTGGTCGCTGGAGAGCCGCCGCTGCAGGCAGCGAGCAGCAGAGCAGCGGTAGCGGTGAGGCCAGCGGCCGCGATCGCGCGCGGGCGGTGCAGGGTGGACATGGCGGGGATGCCTCCAGCGGGGAGTGCACGGGGGATGGTTTCGTTTATCGAAACCATGGTTTTTACTGGCGTTACTGTGTTACGGACGGTGGACCCTGTCAAGAGGTCTGGGGCAACGAATCCGTCGCAGAGGCTGACTCGTGCAAGACTCAGCCCGGCATCTGAGAGGGGCGGAGCATGGCGGAGAGCCGGTACGGGATCGACTCCGTGCGTCGCGGGCTCGACTTGCTGCAGGCTGTCGCCGAACGCGGCACCCTCAGCCTGGACGAGGCGGTGGCCATCACCGGGTCGGCCAAGAGCACCGCGTTCCGGTTGCTCGAGACCCTGCAAGCCGCCGGGCTGGTCGAGCGGGGTCCGGCCGGGGGGTACCGTCCAGGACCCGAGTCCGTACGCTGGGGGCTGCTGCTCCTCGGT
Organism: Actinomycetes bacterium; assembly: GCA_021793495.1. Lineage (GTDB taxonomy): Bacteria > Actinomycetota > Actinomycetes > JAJYSQ01 > JAJYSQ01 > JAJYSQ01. The sequence goes on along the minus strand of JAJYSQ010000188.1, from coordinate 1,683 downwards.
CGCTTGGATGTCCCCAATGTAGCCGCCGAGGAGCTCAGGAGCCTCTGGTTGGAGACGGGCGAGACGATCGGACTGGCGATGCTCACCGGCAAGACGATCGTGTTGGCGGAAATCTTGGAGAGCCCCTCACCCTTCCGGATGGCTGAGCTCCCCGGCACGGTGATCGCCCCGCACTCCTCGGCGCTGGGCAAGGCAGTCCTCGCCCACCTTGCCGCTGAGCGCCTGGAGGCCATGCTCGGCCCACCGCCATTCACGATGCTCACCCACAACTCACCTGCCACGCGAGCGGAACTCGAGCGTCGGTTGGAACGGGTGCGAAACGACGGGTTCTCGGTGGAGATCGAGGAGAGCGCTCTCGGGGTAGCGTGTGTCGCAGCCGCGGTATTCAAGCGCGGCCACGTCACGGGCGGGATCAGCATCGCAGGCCCCCGGGTCCGGATGACCGATGACCGCCTGGCCCAGTTGGGCCCTCTCGTGGCGCAGGTGGCCGGTCGCGTATCCCGCCGCCTGTCCCCGCAAGTCGACCGCGCCGGATGAGGCGGGGCTCACCTGCATCCGCACTGTCAGGCGCCGGTCCCAGGCCGTCCCACGGGACGTGGGGCCAGGGACCGGCGGTCCAGTACCCCGCACTGCGGCGTGGGCCTGTGGTGCGAACGGGCCAGCAGACCTCGGACGCTCGCCGGTCCGGTCCGGTCCGGTCCTGGCCTGGTCCTGGCCTCGCCTGGCCACGGTCACGTGCGCACGCACGACCCGACCGTGGCCAGATCACGAGCCAAGGCTGGCCAAGGCTGGTCCGCGACGGGCTGGTGGCTGCCGCAGAGACCGACCAGCAGCACCGAGTCGCGAAACTGACCAGCTCCGACGCAGGTGAGGTCCCCGGGAGCGTGGCGGGGGACAACCCGTTGCATCTGTCGGAGCCGACGAGTCACCCCGCGTCCTCGACCTCTTCCGGAGAAGGCGAGCATCACATGCCAGCGGTGCGCGGACACCCCGTGTGGGTCAGGCGTCGCGTCGGACCGTCAACCAGCCGCCGGCGACGACCGCGACCAACGCGTACCTCCCGAGGACAGCAAGCCCGAGCACCGCGAGGCAGAGCCCTCCTCCGACTACTGCGCGCAGGACTCCGGGTTCGCCCAACGTGGCGTGGGGAACGGTACCCGTGCGGAACGGCACCCGTGCGCAGCGACTGGCCGATGATGAAGACGGCCAACGACGATGCCACACCCGCGATGACCGCGATGACGAGGACCTTGGCGGCGAGCACGACCGGGCGATTCGGGATGGCCGACAGCGTGGCACGGATCGACCCAGTCGAGTACTCCGCACTCACGACGAGCACGCCGATTGCCAGCTGGCCGAACAGCAGTCCGGTGCGGCTTCGGCTCGTCGGGTCGAAGTGCAGTCGCTCGACCGCGGAGAGCCGGGACCATCGGTTCGTTTCGGTGACGGTGGCAAGGATACAGATGGCGATGCTGAGCCCGATCGTCGCCCCGAGGCTCCAGGCCGTGGAGCGAACGCTGCGCAACTTGGTGGCTCCTCGCTAGATCGTGTGGATTTGGGGTAGTGGGAGCTTGCCGGCGATGAGGTAGATGATCGTGATCATCTTGGCCTTGTTCCGGTAGCCCCGTGCCCGGCGTTTCGCGGCCTGGATGAGCGAGTTCGTTCCCTCCAGGAGTCCGTTGC
>JAJYSQ010000187.1 GCA_021793495.1 Actinomycetes bacterium | reverse complement strand
GGGACGGTCCTCGGTCAGGTCAGAGCAGCGCTGGGCCCGTCCGGGGCACGCATGCGGGCGGCCACCACGGCTTCCACGACCGCTCCGATCTCGTTGTCGGGCACCCGGCGGTACCCGGAGGCGTCCACGACGGCGACCACCGGGAAGATGCCCCGGGCCAGGTCGGGGCCCCCGGTCGCGGAGTCGTCATCGGCAGCGTCGTAGAGCGCCTGAACGCAGGCCAGCACCGTCTCGTCCCGGCTCAGGTGCGTGCGGTACATCTTCTTCAGCGCCCCTCGGGCGAACAGGGACCCTGATCCGATCGCGTGGAACGCGTGCTCCTCGTACCGGCCACCGGTGACGTCGTAGGAGAAGATCCGTCCTCGTCCGGTCTCGTGGTCGTACCCCGCGAACAGGGGGACGACGGCGAGGCCTTGCAGCGCCATTCCCAGGTTCGCCCGGACGAGGCTGGCCAGTCGGTTCGCCTTGCCGTCGAGGGACAGGACGATGCCTTCGATCTTCTCGTAGTGCTCGAGCTCTACTTGGAACAGGCGTACCAGTTCGACGGCGAGGCCAGCGGTGCCGGCGATACCCACGCAGGAATGGTCGTCCGCGGCAAACACCTTCTCGATGTCCCGCTGGGCGATGAGGTTGCCCAGGGTGGCTCGACGGTCACCGGCCATCACCACCCCGCCGTCGAAGGAGACCGCCACGATGGTGGTGGCGTGCGGTGGCGTCCCGATACCCGACAGGTCGGTGTCGGTGGCGCTGGTCGGCGAGCTCGACGGCACACCCGGGAGCAGCTCGGGGGCGTGCTCGCGGAGGAACCCGGTGAACGACGCTCCTCCCGAGCTCAGGAAGGCCGCCGGGAGCCGGCCGGGAGGTGGTTCCGACGGGCGACGTCCCACGGTCTACTGCCCACCCTTCTGCACGAACGACCGGACGAAGTCTTCGGCGTTCTCCTCCAGCACGTCGTCGATCTCGTCGAGGATCGCGTCCACGTCCTCGGAGAGCTTTTCCTGGCGTTCCTTGATGTCGGTGGGCGTGGGCTGGTCCACGACCTCCGCCTCGTCCTGGTCTCGTCGCCCTTGCGGGGCGTCACTGGTGTCCTTGGTCGCCACGTCTTCCTCCGATGGTGCTCGGCGTCGGCGTCCCGGGGCGCGGGGTGCCGACGGTGTCCGGACCCGCCTGTCGACGACCCTAACCTGCCGCCAGCCTGGTCCGCCGGGCTCGGCGCTGGTCAGGGTCGGGACAGCGCAGTCAGCAGCTCCTGCGCGGTGGGGCACCGGTCCAGCAGCGCTCCGACGTGCTCCTGGGTGCCGCGCAGCGGCTCCAGCGTCGGTACCCGCTGCAGCGAGTCCTGTCCGGCGAGGTCGAAGATGACGGAGTCCCACGAGGCGGCCGCCACATCGCGTGGGTACTGGGCCATGCACCGGCCGCGGAAGTACGCCCGGGTGTCCGTCGGTGGGTGGTCGACTGCGGCCTGGATCTCGGTTGGCTCGACGATCCTGACCGTCCGTCCACGGGCAGCCAGCAGCTGGTACAGCCCCTTGTCCGGACGGACGTCGGAGTACTGCAGGTCGACGAGAGCCAGGCGTGGGGAGTCCCAACCCAGACCGTCACGGGACCGGTACCCCTCGAGCAGCTCGAGCTTGGTGACCCAGTCCAGCTCGCCAGCCAGGCTCATCGGCTCGGCGTCCAGTCGGGTGAGCACCGATTCCCACCGGTCCAGCACGTCCCGGGTTGCCTCGTCGGCATCGGTGCCGTACCGGTCCTCGACATACTTGCGGGCCTGGGCGAGATACTCCGTCTGTACGGACACCGCGCGCAGTCGCCGTCCGTCGCGCAAGGTCACCAGGTGGCGCAACGAGGAGTCGTGGGAGACCTGGTGCAGCTCGGCGACCGCGTGCTCCAGCCCGAGGTCCTCGGTCAGGAAGCCGTCTTCGATCATGGCCAGGACCAGGGCCGTCATCCCGGTCTTCAGATAGGTGGCTACCTCGGCAAGGTTTGCGTCACCGAGGATCACGTGCAGCCGGCGGTACCGCTCGGGGTCAGCGTGCGGCTCGTCCCGGGTGTTGATGATCGGGCGCTTCAGGGTGGTCTCCAGCCCCACCTCGACCTCGAAGAAGTCGGCTCGGGAGGAGACCTGGAAGCCGTGGCCGCGCCCATCCTGACCCAGCCCCACCCGGCCAGCGCCGGTGATGACCTGCCGGGTCACCAGGAACGGGGTCAGGTGTCGCACGATGCTGGCAAACGGCGTGGAACGGCGCATGAGGTAGTTCTCGTGGCAGCCATAAGAGGCGCCCTTGTTGTCGGTGTTGTTCTTGTACAGGTTGATCCGGGACAGCCCCGGGACCCGGCCGGCCAACCGGGCGGCCCGGGCCATCACCACCTCCCCCGCCTTGTCCCACAGCACCGCGTCACGCGGGTTGGTCACCTCTGGTGAGGAGTACTCCGGGTGCGCGTGGTCCACGTACAGGCGGGCCCCGTTGGTCAGGATCAGGTTGGCCAGCCCGAGGTCCTCGTCGGTCAGCGCCGCGGGATCGACGTGATCTCGGGCCACTTCGAACCCGCGGGCATCGCGCAGCGGGTTCTCCTCCTCGAAGTCCCACCGGGTCCGCCGAGGGTCGGTGCCGGACGCCGCGTAGGCGTTGACGACCTGCGAGGACAGCAGCATCGGGTTCGCCCCCGGCGACTCGGGGGCCGAGACTCCGTACTCGGTCTCGATGCCCATCACACGTCGCACGCTCATGACCTCGAGCCTACGTCCGTGCCTCGTCCGGAGCCTCGCCCGGGGTGCTACAGGTACTGGCCGGTGTTCGCGATCGTGTCGATCGACCGACCCGCCTCGGTGCCGGTCTTGTTCTGGACCAGGGTGCGGATGTAGACGATCCGCTCCCCCTTCTTGCCCGAGATCCGTGCCCAGTCGTCCGGGTTCGTGGTGTTCGGCAGGTCCTCGTTCTCCTTGAACTCATCGACGCAGGCAGCCAGCAGGTGAGCGACCCTCAGCCCCTTCTGCCCGATCTCCAGGAACTGCTTGATGGCCATCTTCTTGGCCCGGTCCACGATGTTCTGGATCATCGCACCCGAGTTGAAGTCCTTGAAGTAGAGGACCTCCTTGTCGCCGTTCGCGTACGTCACCTCGAGGAAGCGATTCTCCTCGAGCTCCGCGTACATCCGCTCGACCGTCCGCTGGATCATGCCGGCGACGGTCGCCTGACGGCTGCCACCATTCTCGGCGATGTCGTCGGGGTGCAGCGGGAGGGAGTGCAGCAGGTACTTGCTGAAGATGTCCCGGGCGCCCTCGGCGTCCGGCCGCTCGATCTTGATCTTGACGTCCAGCCGTCCTGGGCGCAGGATCGCCGGGTCGATCATGTCCTCCCGGTTGGACGCGCCGATCACGATCACGTTCTCCAGGCTCTCCACGCCGTCGATCTCCGACAGCAGCTGAGGGACGATGGTGTTCTCCACGTCGGAGGACACCCCGGATCCACGAGTCCGGAACAGCGAGTCCATCTCGTCGAAGAACACGATGACCGGAGTACCCTCGCTGGCCTTCTCCCGGGCCCGCTGGAAGACCAGCCGGATGTGCCGCTCGGTCTCCCCCACGTACTTGTTGAGCAGCTCGGGACCCTTGATGTTGAGGAAGTACGACTTCCCCTCGGGTCGGCCGGTCATCTCCGCAACCTTCTTGGCCAAGGAGTTGGCCACCGCCTTGGCGATCAGCGTCTTGCCGCACCCGGGTGGGCCGTACAGCAGCACGCCCTTGGGTGGGCGGAGCTGGTGCTCACGGAACAGCTCGGGGTGCAGGTAGGGCAGCTCGACAGCATCGCGTATCGCCTCGATCTGCGACGCCAGCCCGCCGATGGCGGCGTAGTCGATGTCCGGGACCTCCTCCAGGACCAGCTCCTCGACCTCGGCGCGCGGCACTCGCTCGTACACGTACCCCGACCGGGTCTCGAGCAGGAGTGCGTCCCCGGCCCGCAGCGGCCCGTCACGCAGCGGGTCGGCCAGCCGCACCACCCGTTCCTCGTCGGCCCGGCCGACGACCAGTGCCCGTTCACCGTCGGCGAGCACCTCCTTGAGGATCACGATCTCGCCGACCTGCTCGTACCCGCAGGCGGCCACGACGTTCATCGCCTCGTTGAGCATCACTTCCTGGCCGTGGCGCAGCCCCGCCGTGTCGACCGCCGGGCTGACGACGACGCGCAGCTTGCGCCCGCCGGTGAAGACATCGACCGTTGCGTCTTCGTAGGCACCGAGGAAGATGCCGTACCCCGCCGGTGGCTGGGCGAGGCGGTCGACCTCGTTCTTCAAGGCGACGATCTGCTCGCGGGCTTCGCGCAGCGTCGTGGACAGGCGTTCGTTGTGCGTCCGTACCCCCGCGAGCTCACCCTGGAGCTCGATGACCCGCTCCTCCAGCCCGCGGACATGCCTCGGGGTGTCCCCGCCGCGGCGGCGGAGGATCGTCAGCTCCTCTTCCAGCATCGTCACCTGGCGGAGAAGGTCCACCGGGTGCCCCGACCGGGGACCGCTCGGCTCTTCGTCAGCCGCCATGACCGTCACCTCCCTGAGCAGTGCAGGGTCGGCTCCCAGGGTCGCCGTCCGAGAGAGGTCTCGGAGGATCGTCCGGGAGTCCTGCCGTGAGAACGACCCTACCTTTCGGGCGCTCGACATGGTGGGGTGGCGCGACCGGTGGACGGCTAGCCTGGGAGGAGGCCCCGGCAGATCCGCCCGGGTGAACCGTGTGACCGAGGAGAGCGCCCGTGTCCGTCCCGGTGATGCCCGACCCCTCCGGAGCCCCGGAGCCTGGAGCCCGTGACGCAACCACCGAGGACGACCTGGAGGTCTCGGTCGACCAGGACCTGTGCACGGGGGACGGGTTGTGCGTGCAGTACGCACCGGACGTGTTCGAGCTCGACGTGGACGGCCTGGCCTATGTCAAGGGGCCGGACCAGGCGCTCCAGATGGAACCCGGTGCCCACGTCCCCGTGCCGGTGGACCTGGAGATCGGA
>JAJYSQ010000186.1 GCA_021793495.1 Actinomycetes bacterium | reverse complement strand
CGGCGTCCACATCCCCTGTGGATGGGGGGGCCTGGTCGTCCCGGCGGCGGGTCCGTAATGTCGCCACCCGGGCCCGACGACGTCTCGCCGTGAGCACCGAGCAGCTGAGGTTCCTGTCGGTGCTCGGTGGCACGGTGTGCTCAGGTACCGCAGCGGGTGAGGTGCGAGGCGTCGGAGGGGAGGGCACATCCAGTGAGCATCACGGAGCTCTCACCGGCCAGCTCGCGGGACCCCGGGGGGCCGCCGACCGGGCGAGTCGACCGGATGCCGCCGCAGGACGTCGCCGCTGAGCAGTCCGCCCTCGGCGCCATGCTGCTGTCCAAGGACGCGATCGCCGACGTGGTGGAGACACTGCGCGGTCGCGACTTCTACCGTCCGGCGCACGAGCTGATCTACGAGGTGGTCCTCGACCTCTACGGCCGGGGGGAGCCGGCCGACCCGGTGACGGTGGCGGCCGAGCTCACCCGACGAGGGGAGATCGCCCGCATCGGCGGGGCCCCCTACCTGCACACGCTGATCGCTGGGGTGCCGACCGCAGCGAACGCCGGATACTACGCCCAGATCGTGCGCGAGCAGGCGATCCTGCGCCGGCTGGTCGAGGCCGGTACCCGCATCGTCCAGATGGGGTATGCCGCCGAGGGCGACGCTGACGAGCTGGTGGACCGCGCGCAGGCCGAGGTGTACGCGGTCACCGACCGACGGGCCAGCGAGGACTACCAGCGGCTGTCGTCGATCATGGAGTCCGCCCTCGACGAGATCGAGGCGATCGGCTCGCGCAACGGGGAGATGGTTGGGGTACCGACGGGGTTCGTGGACCTGGACGCCCTGACCCACGGGCTGCACCCGGGACAGCTGGTGATCGTGGCGGCCCGGCCGGCGATCGGCAAGTCCACCATCGGTCTGGACTTCGCTCGTTCCGCGGCGATCAAGCACGGACTCGCAAGCGTGATCTTCTCCCTGGAGATGAGCCGGAACGAGATCACGATGCGGTTGCTCTCGGCGGAGGCCCAGGTGCCGCTGCAGCACATGAGGGGCGGCACGATGAGCCAGGAGGACTGGAACCGGATGGCCCGGCGGATGGGCGAGGTGTCCGGTGCGCCACTGTTCGTGGACGACTCCCCCAACATGTCGATGATGGAGATCCGGGCCAAGTGTCGTCGGCTCAAGCAGCGGCACGAGCTGCGGCTGGTCATCGTCGACTACCTGCAGCTGATGAGCAGCGGGAAGCGAGTGGAGTCCCGCCAGTTGGAGGTGAGTGAGTTCTCTCGTTCGCTGAAGCTGATGGCCAAGGAGCTCGAGGTTCCGGTCGTCGCGATCAGCCAGCTCAACCGTGGCCCGGAGCAGCGCACGGACAAGCGCCCGATGCTCTCGGACCTGCGTGAGTCCGGTTCGTTGGAGCAGGACGCCGACATGGTCGTGCTGCTGCACCGGGAGGACGCCTACGAGCGGGAGTCCCCCCGCGCGGGCGAGGCTGACCTGATCGTGGCCAAGCACCGCAACGGTCCGACCGCCACGGTCACCGTGGCCTTCCAGGGCCATTACTCGAGGTTTGTCGACATGGCCGTCACCTGAGCCTCGCGTCCGGGCCGGTTGCTCCCCCGTGGGTGGCTGGTGGCGCGGCGACCGCCGTGCTGGCCACGGTCGACCGGATCGGGTTGATCGCCGGGCCCGGGGACCGGGCACGCATGATCGAGCACGTGCGTGCCACGACCCGGTGCGAGTGGATGTTCTGGGATGCGGCCTGGCGTCAGGAGGCCTGGCCGGTCTGACCCTGCCGGTGGAGGCGGCGCGTACCCACCGGCGACGTGGACCTCGTGCTCCAGCTGCCTGGGCCGCTGGGTCGTCGTCATGGTGGAGGGCCCCACGGTGGGGGCCTCATACGGGGTCGACGGACCGGCCCGGTGGGGGAGGGGCCGGCCAGGTGTCGGAGGGGCCGGCCAGGTGTCGGGACAGCTCGTCGACGAGGTGGGGGCAGGCGGCTTCGACGACCCGCACCGTGCGGTCGAAGTCCGCCGGACCACCGCCGTACGGGTCGGCCACCTCCCGGTCCTCCTCGGAAGCAGCGGGATCGTACGTGCGCAGGAGATGGATCTTCGCCCGGTCGGGTGGGGTGGTCGCGTACCGGAGCAAGGCCCGCTCGTTCCCGGTATCCATCGCCAGGACCAGGTCGTACGTGCGCAGCCAGCCGGGCTCGAACTGGCGCGCGCGGTGGTCGGGCAGCCGGTATCCAGCGCGTTCGAGCGCCGCCAGTGCCTGAGGGTCGGCGTCCTGGCCGACGTGCCACCGACCGGTGCCAGCGCTGGCCACGCTCACCGACCCGGTCAGCCCGGCGTGGGCAAGCTGGGACCGCAGTACCGCTTCGGCGATCGGGGAGCGGCAGATGTTTCCGGTGCACACCATGATCACCGCGTACCTGCTGACGTCAGGGCGTCCCGGACCGGTCGAGAGCTCGGGGTTCACCGCGACTTTCCCCCGAAGGCGAGGCTGGCGAGCATGCTCACCACGAAGATCACCACGGCGCCGGCCAGCGCCGAGCCGAAGCCCGCGACGTGGAAGGACAGACGCAGGGTGTCGGCGAGAGCCGACGTGATCAACAGCATGCCGGCGTTGACCACGAAGGTGAACAGCCCGAGGGTCAGCAGGTAGAGCGGGAAGGTCAGCAGCCGCACGATCGGCTTGAGGACCGCGTTGACCAGGCCGAAGATGATCGCGACAACGAGCAGGCTGAGCACCTGACGGACCCGCGTGGCCCCGGTCAGGGTGATCCCCTGCACCAGCCACGCCGCGGCGGCCAGGGCGAGCGCGTTGACGCCGGTGCGTGCGAGGAAGGCGTTCACCCGGGCATCGTCCCACCCCGGCGCCGTCTCACCCGGCGCCGTCCTACAGTGACGACGTGAGCGAACCTCCGGCTGCCTCCTCGGCCCCCCAGCTGCGTGACCTGCTCTCCTCGCTGCCGTCCTACCAGCCTGGTCGGCCGGCGGGGCAGCGACCCGTGGGCGCGGGGCGCGGCTCCTACAAGCTCTCGTCGAACGAGAACCCCTTCCCCCCGTTGCCGGGTGTGCTCGCTGCCACGTCGCGGGCGTTGGACGAGCTCAACCGGTACCCGGACATGGCCTCGTCCCGGCTGGTGGCCGCGCTCGCCGAGCGGTTGCAGGTGCCGGCCGACCACCTCGCCTTGGGGACCGGGTCGGTCGCGGTGCTCGCCCAGGTCCTCGCTGTCGCGTGCGATCCGGGCGACGAGGTGGTGTTTGCGTGGCGCTCCTTCGAGGCCTACCCGATCCTCACCCGGCTGGCGGGCGCGCGTGCCCTGGCGGTCCCCCTGGCGGCGGGGGGCCGCCACGACTTGTCGGCGATGGCTGCGGCGGTCTCGGCACGAACCCGTGTCGTCCTCGTGTGCACGCCGAACAACCCGACGGGGCCGGCGGTGCACGCCGAGGAGCTGGCCGCATTCCTCGACCGGGTCCCGACGAGGGTCGTCGTCGTGCTCGACGAGGCGTACACAGAGTTCGTCCGCGACCCGGGTGCCGCAGACGCCCTGGCCGTCTACCGCAACCATCCGAACGTGGTGGTGCTGAGGACCTTCTCGAAGGCGTACGGTCTGGCCGGCTTGCGCATCGGGTACGCCGTGGCCGACGCACCGGTGGCCGAGGCTCTGCGCAAGGCTGCCCTGCCCTTCGGGGTGTCGATCACCGCCCAGGCCGCGGCGGTCGCCTCCCTGGGGGAGCAGACGGCGTTGGACGCTCGGGTCGAGGCTCTCGTGGATGAGCGCACCCGTGTCGTGTCGGCCGTGCGAGCCCAGGGCCATGACGTGCCCGACGCGCAAGGGAACTTCTGGTGGCTGTCCCTCGGGACCCGCACCGCCGAGTTTGCCGCCGCGTGCGAGTCGGCGGGGGTGAGCGTGCGACCCTTCGGGCAGGAAGGGGTTCGGGTCACCATCGGCGAGCACGAGGCGAACGAGCGGGTGGTGCAGGTCGCCGCCTCGTTCGCCCCCGTCCGATAGGTCGCGTCGCCCTCAGGCGTCGCAGGGGCCGCAGGGGCCGCAGGGGCCGCAGGGGCCGCAGGGGCCGCAGGGGCCGCAGGGGCCGCAGGGGCCGGACCAGGACGGATACGCCGAGGGGTGGGTACGAGCCTCTCGGCTCGTACCCACCCCTTTCCACGGACCTCAGCCCGCGCTGTGGTTCACCCGCTGCTCAGGCATGGCGACGACGACGCCCCGCCCCGGCGAGCAGCCCACCGAACAGCGTGGTGAGCAGGCCCACCGGGACCAGCCCGGCCGCGTCGGCCCCGGTGCGGGGCAGCGCACTCAGCGACTCGCCCAGGACCGCGGTACCGGAGCTGGCCGGCACGGTGGCGCTGATCTGCTCGCCGAGCACCGCTGTGCTCAGTTCGTGCGTCGTCGACGTGCTGGTGACACCCGAGGTGGTCGTCCCGGTGGTCGTGGAGCTGCTCCCCCCGGGCGTTCCCCCGCCGGTCGAGCTGCCACTACCGGTCGAGCCGCCGCCTGGCGTTCCGCCACCTGGTGTGGTTCCGCCGCCTGGCGTTCCCGGGAGAGTGCAACCGCCCGACGGAACCGGAGGAAGCGTCCCGCCGGTCGAGGCCAGGGAAACCGTCGTGGAGCAGGACCAGGCGTCACCGGTGTTCCCGCCCACTCCCCGTGCGGTCGCCATCGAGTCACCCGTAGTGCCGCTGGTCGCGATACCGGTCGAGGTGCCCGAGGCTGCCCCCGACACCCCTCCGGTCGACGTGCCGGAGACCATACCGGTCTGACCGGAGGCGAGGGTGATCGTGATGGCCCCGGTGCCACCGCCGTTGCTGGCGTGCCCGGTGTTCCCCGTGGACGAGGACAGCGACCCGCTGTGCCCAGACGCCCCCTGCACCATCACCCAACCGCCATTCCCGGTGAAGGCATAGACCCATGGATCGGCCGCTGCCCAACCCGAGGAACCGGAGTGGGACTCGGCATCCGACGCGGTCTGCGAGGAGCCCGACAGCGCCGAGGCGC
>JAJYSQ010000185.1 GCA_021793495.1 Actinomycetes bacterium | reverse complement strand
GGTGGAGAAGGCGGTGAAGGGGATGCTGCCGCACAACCGTCTGGGCCGGGCCCTGGCCACGAAGCTCAAGGTCTACTCCGGGCCGACGCACCCGCACGCGGCCCAGCAGCCGGTGCCGTACGTCATCTCCCAGGTCGCCCAGTGACCCCGTGACACCAGCAGCACCGTGACGACTTCCTGCCCCGGCCTGGTTGAGGCCAGTGGCATCCGCGCTCGTACGCCAAGGAGAACCTGGCTGTGACTGATCAGCCGACCACCCTCGACACCGTCCTGGACATCACCGACACCGAGGAAGTCGAGGCGCCCGCCAGCTACACCAGCGAGTCGGTGGCGAGCACCCCGGCGGGCCGGGCTGTCGTCACCAGGCCAGCCGCCGCCACCGGACGGCGCAAGGAAGCCATCGCGCGAGTGCGCATCGCCCCTGGCTCCGGCCAGTGGGTGATCAATGGGCGCAGCCTCGACGACTACTTCCCCAACAAGGTCCACCAGCAGCTGGTCAACGGGCCCTTCACCACCCTGGGGCTGGAGGATCGTTACGACGTCATCGCTCGGATCTCCGGCGGTGGACCGTCGGGACAGGCCGGTGCGTTGCGGCTGGGGGTGGCCCGCTCGCTCAACGAGGTGGATGAGGAGACCAACCGCCCTGCGCTGAAGAAGGCGGGGTTCCTCACCCGAGACGCGCGGGTCAAGGAGCGGAAGAAGTACGGGCTGAAGAAGGCCCGCAAGGCACCGCAGTACAGCAAGCGCTGAGGATCCCGTCCTGGACGGGACGGAACGTGTCCGGTCTGCGGGAGCCGTTCTCCGGGAGGCAGGAAGCGACGTGCAGCGGGTGGACGTTCCCAGGGTGTCCCCGGCGAACGGCACGAGCGTGCCGCGTCTGTTCGGCACCGACGGGGTCCGGGGTGTCGCCAACCAGGACCTGACCGCCGAGCTCGCCGTGGACCTCGCGGTCGCGGCCGCACACGTGCTGGGCGACGCGGGAGAGTTCATCGGCCACCGGCCGGTAGCGGTTCTCGGCCGTGACCCGAGAGCCTCGGGGGAGTTCCTCTCCGCCGCGGTGATCGCTGGGCTGGCCAGCGCCGGGGTAGATGTTCTGGACGCCGGGGTGCTCCCGACCCCGGGGGTGGCCTACCTCACCGACGCCCTGGGAGCCGACCTGGGCGTCGTGCTCTCGGCCAGCCACAACCCGATGCCGGACAACGGGATCAAGTTCTTCGCCCGGGGTGGGCAGAAGCTGGCCGACGACATCGAGGATGCCGTCGCGGCCCGGATGGGCGAGCCGTGGCGCCGGCCGGTGGGCAGCGCGGTCGGACGCGTGCGGCCCTTCCCCGAGGGGTTCGGACAGTACGTCGACCACCTGGTGGCTGCGGCACCGGGCCACCTGGATGGCCTGCGCGTGGCCGTGGACGCTGCGCACGGCGCGGCTTGGCGGGTGGCTCCAACCGTGCTGGCTCGCCTCGGCGCTCAGGTGACCGCGATCGGCGCCGAGCCGGACGGGTTGAACATCAACGACGGTTGCGGGTCGACCCACCTGGGACCGCTGCGTGCCGCAGTCATCGCCGCCGGGGCCGACGTGGGGATCGCCCACGACGGGGATGCCGACCGATGCCTGGCGATCGATGCTGCGGGCCGGCTGGTGGATGGGGACCAGATCCTCGCCATCCTTGCGGTGGCGATGCGCGAGGCGGGCACCCTGCCCTTCGACACGGTCGTGACGACCGTCATGTCCAACCTGGGGTTTCGCCAGGCGATGGCTCGAGAGGGCATCGCGGTGGTCCAGACCCCGGTCGGAGACCGGTACGTGCTCGAGGCGATGCGCACCGGAGGCTTCCGCCTGGGAGGCGAGCAGTCGGGGCACGTGGTGCTCGCCGAGCACGCCACGACCGGTGACGGCGTGCTGACCGCGGTGATGCTGCTCGCTCGGATGGCGGGGACTGGGCGCGGGCTGCACGAGCTGGCCTCGGTGATGCGTCGGCTCCCCCAGGTGCTGGTGAACGTCTCGGGGGTCGACCGGACCCGCGCGACCAGTGACCTGGCGATCCTGGCCGAGGTCGCCCTGGCCGAGCAGCTGCTCGGTGACGAGGGTCGGGTGGTGCTCCGCCCGAGCGGCACCGAGCCCCTGGTCCGGGTGATGGTCGAGGCCGTCGACGCCGAGACCGCTCGTCGGGTGGCCGACCGTCTCGCCCGCGTGGTCAAGGACTCGCTGAGCCTCTGAGCCGCTCGGGAGCACGTACCCTGGCACACATGTGCGGAATCGTGGGGTACGTGGGGGACCGGCAGGCACTCGACGTGGTGCTGGAGGGCTTGGCCCGGCTGGAGTACCGGGGGTACGACTCCGCCGGCATCGCGCTGGTGACCGGCGACCCACGGGCTACCGGGCTGACCACCGAGAAGCGTGCCGGCAAGCTGGCGGTGCTGGCGGGAGTTCTCGCCGAACAGGCACCACCGCCGTCCACCACCGGGATCGGGCACACCCGATGGGCCACTCACGGGGCGCCCAACGATCGCAACGCGCACCCGCACCTGGACTGCACCGGCCGGATCGCCGTGATCCACAACGGGATCATCGAGAACTTCTCCGGCCTGCGCGCCGAGCTGCAGGAGCGCGGCCACGTGCTGGTCTCCGAGACCGACACCGAAGTCGTCGCGCACCTGCTCGAGGAGGTGCTGGTCGCCGACGGAACCGGGACCTGGGTGGACCTGGCGGAGTCGGTACGCCGGGTGGCCCGCCGGCTGAAGGGTGCGTTCACGCTGGTCGTCGTGGATGCCGACCAGCCCGACGTGGTCGTCGGGGCACGGCGCAGCTCCCCGCTCGTGGTGGGCCGCGGGGACGGGGAGAACTTCCTCGCCTCCGACGTCACCGCGTTCATCGCGCACACCCGACGCGCCATCGAGCTGGGTCAGGACCAGGTGGTCGAGCTGCGTCGCGACCGGGTGCAGATCACCAGCTTCGACGGGTCGGCGGCCGTGGTGACCGAGTACGAGGTGGACTGGGATGTCGCGGCCGCCGAGAAGGCCGGGTACGAGCACTTCATGCTCAAGGAGATCGCCGAGCAGCCTCGGGCGGTGGCCGACACGCTCATCGGCCGCATCGACGCCCGGGGCGGCCTGGTCCTCGACGAGATGCGCCTGTCCGACGCCGACCTGCGCGAGGTCGACAAGATCCTCATCGTGGCCTGCGGGACCGCCTACCACGCGGGGCTGATCGCCAAGTACGCCATCGAGCACTGGACCCGCATCCCGTGCGAGGTGGAGATCGCCAGCGAGTTCCGGTACCGGGATCCGATCCTCGACCGGCAGACGCTGGTGATCGCGATCTCCCAGTCCGGGGAGACCATGGACACCCTGATGGCCGTACGCCACGCGCGCGAGCAGCACGCCCAGGTGCTGGCGATCTGCAACACGAACGGCTCGACGATCCCCCGGGAGTCCGACGCGGTCCTGTACACGCACGCCGGGCCGGAGATCGGCGTGGCGGCCACCAAGACGTTCCTGACGCAGGTCGTGGCGGTGTACCTGGTCGCGCTCTACCTCGCACAGGTACGCGGGACCAAGTACGCCGACGAGGTCCGCGAGGTGATCGCCGAGCTGGCGGTGCTGCCGGAGAAGGTGGAGAAGGTCCTGGAGACGATGGAACCGGTGCGCGAGCTGGCCCGGTCGCTGGTCGACGCGCGGACCGTGTTGTTCCTGGGGCGTCACGTGGGGTACCCGGTGGCCCTCGAAGGCGCGCTGAAGCTCAAGGAGCTGGCGTACATGCACGCCGAGGGGTTCCCGGCCGGCGAGCTGAAGCACGGCCCGATCGCGCTGATCGAGGAGGGCATGCCGGTGGTGGTCACGGTTCCCTCGCCCCGGGGACGTGGTGTGCTGCACGACAAGATGATCAGCAACATCGCCGAGGTCCGTGCCCGCGGCGCCCGGACGATCGTGCTGGCCGAGGAGGGGGACGAGTCCGTCGTCGATCTGGCCGACGTGCTGGTCCGCGTCCCGCCCACGCCGACGCTGCTGGCCCCGGTGGTGACCACGGTCCCGCTGCAGGTGCTCGCGTACGAGCTGGCGGTGGCCCGAGGTTTTGACGTCGACCAGCCCCGCAACCTCGCCAAGAGCGTGACGGTCGAGTGATCGGCGTCGAGGCGCTGGGTCGGGCGGTCCCGTGCGATCGGAAGGACCCGGCATGATCGTCGGCATCGGCGTCGACGTCGTCGGCGTGCCGAGGTTCGCCGCTCTGCTGGTGCGCCGACCCGGTGTCGCCGACCGGCTGTTCGCGCCGGAGGAGCTCGCGCCGGCCGGTCGGCCGTTGAGCATGGCCTCCTTGGCGGCGCGATTCGCGGCCAAGGAGGCGTTGGCCAAGGCCCTGGGCGCCCCGCCGGGACTCGCCTGGCGGGATGCGCAGGTGGTCCGTGACCGCGCGGGCCGACCGCGGATCGCGCCTTCCGGCAGCGTGGCGGCGGAGATGGCTCGCCAGGGGGTCGCGGTCCTGCACGTGTCCTTGTCGCACGACGCCGAGCTGGCAACCGCGATGGTGGTGGCTGAGTCGACCCCGGGCCGAGCGTCCGACCCGGGGGTGTGGTGATGCGCCCGGCCTACCCGGTCGCGGCCGTCCGGCGCGCCGAGGCTGCCGCGATGGACGAGCTTGCCGACGGGGTGCTGATGGCCCGGGCGAGCGCGGGCCTGGCCGGGGTCGCTGTGCGCATGCTCGTGCACGGTGGCCACCACCGGGTGTACGGCGCCCGGGTGGTCCTGCTGGTCGGCCCGGGTGCCAACGGAGGCGACGCGCTCTTCGCGGGGGCCGCCCTGGCTCGACGGGGAGCCCAGGTCCAGGCCTGCTGCCTGGGGCCGACCACCCACGCAGGCGGTGCGGCCGCGCTGCGCGAGGCCGGCGGGGACGTGCTCGACGCCGGTGATCCCGCGTGCCTGGACGCCCTGGGCGTGGCCGACCTGGTGCTCGACGGCATCCTGGGCATCGGAGGGCGACCGGGCCTGCGACCCATGGCTGCCATGCTGGTGCAGGC
>JAJYSQ010000184.1 GCA_021793495.1 Actinomycetes bacterium | reverse complement strand
GATTCCGCACAAGATCATTGGAACCGGCCTGCAGGCGGTCACCTGCCAGATCGCCCCCGGCCAGACCGTGTACTCCGAACCCGGCAAGTTCTTGTGGAAGACCCAGAACGTGACCCTGGAGACACACCTGTCCGCCCCCGGCCCGGCCGGTGGGAGCCCCGGAGGTGGCGGGCTCCTCGGACGTGCCCTGGACGTGGGCAAGCGGGTGCTGGCCGGGGAGCGGCTGGCTCTCGAACACTTCACCGCCGTCGGCGGCAACGGCCTCGTCGGGTTCGCCGGGATCGTACCCGGGGAGATCCGGGTGCTCGAGCTCGATGGGCCCGGCTGGCTGACCGAGAAATCTGCCTTCGTGGCCGCCGAGTCCTCGGTGCGGTTCGACATCGCCTTCACCGGCTTGCGCGCCGGGCTGCGCGGCGGCGAAGGCTTCGTCCTCGAGCACTTCACCGGAGCCGGATCGCTGATCATCGCGGCGGCCGGCAGCTTCCTGGAGCTGGACCCGAGCAGCTACGGCGGCACCATCCAGGTGCACACCGGTTCGCTCGTCGCGTTCCAGGACACACTCACCTACGACGTGGCGCGCGTCGGCAGCCTGGGAACCCAGACGGTGATGAACGCGGCGCTGGGCGACGGGTCGACCGTCGCGACGATCTCCGGGCAGGGCACCGTGATCGTCGGGACGGTCAACCTCGCCTCGCTGGCCGCCACCCTCGCCGCGCACGACCCGGCTGGAGGCGGCAGCGCGGCTCGGGGCGGCGTCCAGGGGGGCCTGAAGGACCTCTTCTAGCTCTCGTTCTCGTAGCTCTCGTTCTCGCAGGAACGCCTGGCTGCTCGCCACCGTTCGACTGATCCACCCGTCCGTCGACTGATCCACCCGTTCTCAGGAGGAATCGGATGAGCTTCTTGGACAAGGCACGCGCCCAGGCCGAGCAGGCGATGGCCAAAGCCCAGCAGGGCCTCAACCAAGGCCAGGCCAAGATCGACGAGCTGCAGGCCACCCGGGCGCAGAACGAGCTCTTCCGCGCCCTGGGGTTCGCGGTGTACCAGGAGAAGCGGCACGGTGGGCTTCCCGAGGCGGTCGAGTCCGCGCTGGCTGCCCTCGACCGGCACATGGCCACCGAGCAGGGGCCCGGTGCCAGCAGTGGCGGGGCGTCGGCGGGCGGGGCGTCGGCGGGCGGGGCGTCGGCGTCCTCCCCGCCCGCTGGAGACTTCACGCTCGAGTAGCGGCCCCTCGTGCTGGCAGGCTCACCCGTGGCTGGGCGCCGCATTGAGGTGACCCACACCCTGCGGTGTACGCGGTGCGGTGGATCGCCATTCCGAGCTGCATCTCGGTCAGCACGGCGGGTCGATGTCGGCACGATCGGGGTTGCGCAGGTGGGCGAGTCGGGCCACCAGGGGGTCCACGGCGTACACCTTGTCCTGGACGCGCTCCCGGGGCGTCCAGGCGGCTCGTCCCCCTGTGTCAACCCTGGCCAGCACTTCCTGCCGAGCTCACCCCAGGCTGAGCTCGCACAGCAAGCATTGGTGGATGTGTGAAAGTCCCGGTGGACGAGACGGTCAGACGTCCTGTGCGCGCCGTAGGTCGGATTGACATCCACCTCGGAGGCCCTCCTCGCGGACGACCTGGCGTCTGCCGCCGCTCAGCTCCGGTCGCTGACGGACGGCCAGTACCACGAGATCGTGGAACGAAGCATCCGCGAGGCCGCTGCGGGTGAAGCCCTACCCGAGCCGTTTCCGGCCCGCGCGCTGCACGGACCCGAACGCGCAGGATCGATCGCCCCCGGTGAGCCGGTAGAGGACCCTTGCCGCAGCTGCGTGTTCATGGCACCGGCAGCTGTACTCGGGCTGCCTCGTCCCCGTGGCCGGCTACGTCGGTCACTACCGCGGCGATCATGCGGTGCCCGAGCTCGTCGACCACGAGGTTGGCGCAGGGCCCTACTGGCCTGACGGTTGGACCGAGAAGGTCGGGGTCTGGTCCCCGACCGTTCAGGCCGAGGTCCAGAGCTTCATCGGGGCCCTGACGGGAGCACTTCACGTCGTGGACGCCGCGATACCCGCAGGGACCGGACCCACGTCCACCCAAGACCTCTCTGCCGGCGTTCGCGTGGATCAAGCCTCGACGGCTGGGACTTCCACCCACGGCTCCGCACGGCATGGTCCTGGCCGCCGGTCGGTCCGGGCTGCTCGACGCGGACACGCACGTGGGCGCTGCCGACCTCACGCCTGGCTGAGCTCCGACGCACCCCCGCTACCGGCCGGCGGGGGTACGGGCACCGTGACGGGCACCGCAGCCACACCATGCGGAACCCGGGCCCCGATCGCCGCGTACACCCCGCCGGCGACCAGGAACCCCACGGAGTACGCGATATCCGCGCCCTGCAGCGCCTTGGCGGCCGGCCCCACGTACAACGAGGTGTCCATGAAGGGGATGGACACCAGGAACCCGACCACCAGAGCCACCAGGGCCGTCCACCCGCTAGGAAGCGTGGCGGAGTCCAGGATCGCCGACGGGTTGACCCGACCACCGCGGCGGTACCAGTCGACCACGACGACCGCCACGTAGCACGGCACCCAGTAGGTGATGAACAGCAAGATGTTCGTGAACTTCGCCGCCAGGTCCCCGGTGTTCAACCACAGCGTGAGACCGAAGGCCACCACCGTGACGATCACCGCGACCGCCGGGCGCAGGATCCTGGCCCCGGCCGCCTGCAGCGAGAGAGACCCGCTGTAGTCGTTCATCGCGTTCACCGAGACCGTACCGATCGCCACCGCGATGAGCACCAGGACCCCCAGGACCCCACCGCCGGCCAGGGTGCGCATCCCCGCAGCGGTCTGGTCGCTGGCGATCTTCGATGCGGCCAGGCCGAGCACCTCGACCCAGACCGAGGACACGGTCAGGCCCGCCAGGGTGAGCCAGAAGACGCCAGCCCGCGAGGTGGTCGGCTTCATGTACCGGGTGTAGTCGGCCGCGTACGTGGCCCAGGCGATGACGAAGCTCGCCGAGAGGGTCACCATCAGGACGAAACCACCGGCCAGCCCCGCGCCGTGCGCCGTGGCCGGGATCGAGGCCGTCCCTACCGAGGAGATCCTGATGGTCAGCAGCAGGAACATGAGGGCGAGCACGATCGACATCCACTTCTGGAACGTGTGGACCATCTCGTACCCCATCAGGCCGAGCAGGCCCTGCAGCACCAGGATGACCGCGAGCCCGAGCCAGAACGGCACGTGGATCAGCAGCGCGAGAGCCTCCGCGCCGAACAGGGCGTTGATCGCGTCCCAGGCGATGGTGGACAGCCACATCAGACCGCCGGGCAGCAGCGTCGAACGCCCGAAGACCAGCCGGCCCAGCGGGAGCTGGCCGAGACCGGTCCTCGGTCCCCAGGTGCCCAGGTACGCCGCGGGCAGCGATCCGATCACCGTGCCCACCAGGATGGCGACGAGCCCGAGGCCGAAACCGACCCCGACGAAGCTCGCGGTGGCCAGCGTGCCGATGAAGAACCCGGCCGGTACGAGGTTGGGCGTGAACCACACCGTGAAGACCCGGAGCAGCCCTCCGTACCGATCCGTCTCGGGAATGGGAGCCATCCCGTGCATCTCGAGGGTCAGATCCCCCTCACGGCTGGGCCGCGCACCACTGAATGCCTGGTCAGTACTGTTCATGGCGTCACTCTCTTCCGGGTTCGGGACACCAGTTCGAGAAGGGTCAGGCGAGGACGCCGATGTCCTCGTTCCACAGCTCGGGCTCGGCGCTGATGAATTCGTGCATCAGCTCGATGCACTCGCTGGACCGGGCGTTGACCACGTCGACACCGCGGGAGCGCAGCAGCTCCTCGGCGCCGAGGAAGGTGGAGTTCTCCCCGAGCACCACCCGCGGGATCCCGTACAGCAGGATCGCCCCGGCACACATGTCGCACGGGGAGAGCGTGGTGTACATGGTCGCCCGGGCGTAGACGCGTGCCGGGAGCCGGCCGGCGTTCTCCAGCGCGTCGGTCTCCCCGTGACGAATCGCGCTGCCCAGCTGGACGCGCCGGTTGCGTCCGACGCCGAGCACCTGCCCGTCGGCCACCAGAACCGCCCCGATCGGGATTCCCCCCTCTCCCCGCCCGGTACGAGCCTGGTCGATCGCCAGGGCAAGGAACCGTTCGTCGGCAAGGAGCCGTTCGTCCACGCGAGCCCTCCGGTGTCTGGTCCTGGTGCGGTGTCTGATCCTGGTGCGGCGGTCGATCCGAGGTGGGTCCAACGGTCGGCGGTCGGCGTACGGCAGACAATGGACACAGTGCCCGCAACCCGAAGCGCTGCAGTGGACGAAGTGTCCGGATCGGTGCCGGGCAGCGCGACCATCATGGCTCGTAATTTCCGAGCCATCTGGCTCTTGGTGGAGAGCCGGCAGGTAGGATGCGCGTCGTGGCGACCAACCCGTTCCGCTACACCGGTCCGGTCGGGATCGACGACCTGATCGACCGGGACGACGAGACCGACGAGCTGCTCCGTACGTCCCAGGAGGGCAACAACGCCCGGCTGGTCGCCCCTCGCCGGTTCGGCAAGACCTCGCTGCTGAGGCGGGTGGCCGGTGAGGCCGAGGCCGGCGGCTGGACCTCGGTGTACGTGGACTTCTTCGGCGTCCTGAGCATCACCGACGTCACCGCCCGCATCGAGTCGGCCTACGCCGCGGCGCTGACCGGGACGATGTCCCGTTGGTTCGCCGGGGCCCGTCGGACCCTGCGCCCCGCGGTGCAGGTCGGCGGCGCCGGGCTGCCGGTGCGCGCGGGGATCAGCCTGGAGGAGCAGCGGACGGGGCTGGAGGAGCGGCTTGCCCTGCCGGTGCGGGTGCACCAGCGGACCGGCCGGCGGGTCCTGGTCGTGTTCGACGAGTTCCAGGACGTCCTGGTCGCCGGCAGGAACGTCGACGCGACGATCCGCTCGGTGATCCAGCACCACCAGCAGGTGGCGGCGTACGTGTTCGCCGGGTCGCACACCGGGATGATGACCGAGCTGTTCGCCGACCCGGCGCGGGCCTTCTACCAGCAGGCGCGCCCGGTCGCCCTGCCGCCGCTGCC
>JAJYSQ010000183.1 GCA_021793495.1 Actinomycetes bacterium | reverse complement strand
GGCCGTGACGGTATGTTCGCTGCCCGGCCCCTCGTCTGCGCTGGAGGGGCCGGGCAGCGTCGCGTGGGCGCGCCTGCGTCGTCTCGCAGCACAGACCTCGACGCACTGGCCCGCAGATGAGGGGTACGCGCATGCGCATCGTCGTGACCGGGTCGATCGCGACCGACCATCTGATGACGTTCCCGGGTCGGTTCGCCGAGCAGCTGGTGGCCGAGGCCCTGGTGGATGTCTCGCTGTCCTTCCTGGTCGACGACCTGCAGATCCGCCGCGGTGGGGTGGCCGCGAACATCGCGTTCGGCATGGGCTGTCTCGGGCTGCGGCCGGTGCTGGTGGGGGCGGTCGGTTCGGACTTCGTCGACTACCGGTCGTGGTTGGACCGGCACGGTGTGGACACCAGCTCGGTGCTGGTCTCCGAGCTGCGCCACACGGCACGTTTCCTGTGCACCACCGACATCGACCACAACCAGATCGCCTCCTTCTACACCGGGGCAATGGCCGAGGCTCGCGACATCGAGCTGGGACCAGTGGCGGCGCGCGTCGGCGAGCTGGACCTGGTGGTGGTCAGCCCGAACGACCCCGAGGCGATGCTGCGGCACACCGAGGAGTGTCGGGCGCGGGGCATCCCCTTTGCCGCCGACCCCTCGCAGCAGCTGGCCCGGATGGGTGGAGAGGAGATCCGCGCACTGGTCTCCGATGCGGCGTACCTGTTCACCAACCGGTACGAGAAGGCGCTCACCGAGTCCAAGACCGGCTGGTCGGACGCCGAGGTCCTCGAGCGGGTGGGCGTACGGGTGACCACGTTGGGCCCGGACGGCGTACTGATCGAGCCCCGGGGCAGCGAGCCGATCAAGGTGCCCGCTCCGGCCGAGCTGCACCGAGCTGATCCCACCGGGGTGGGCGACGGGTTCCGAGCTGGTTTCCTGGCCGGGCTGGCGTGGGGCGTCGATGCCGAGCGAGCCGCTCAGGTCGGGTGCATGCTCGCGACCCTGGTTCTCGAGACGGTCGGCACCCAGGAGTACGCCCTGGACCGTAGCCACTTCCTGAACCGCTTTGCGGCGGCCTACGGGCCCGTGGCTGCCGAGGAGGTCGGCCACCACCTGGCGGGAGCCTCTTCCTGAGCCGCGTCGAGCCGCCAGCGACGTCTTGGCGGCTACCCGACCCCCGGCACACGACCCCCGAGGGGATCGCCGGTATCGGCGCCAACCTGGCTCCTGGCACCCTGCTGGCCGCCTACCGCAAGGGTTTGTTCCCGATGCGGCTGGACGGCACGACGGGCATGCTCGCCTGGTGGTCACCGGATCCGCGTGGCGTGCTCCCGCTGGACCAGCTGCGGGCGAGCCGGTCCCTGCGCTCCTCGGCGCGGCAGTTCGTGGTGCGTGTCGATGCCGACGTCGAGGGCGTGCTGCGGGCCTGTGCCGATCCATCGAGGCCCGGGGGGTGGATCGGGGACGACTTCATCGACGCCTACCTCCAGCTGCACGAGATGGGGTGGGTGCACACGGTCGAGACGTGGACCCGGACCAATCCGCCTCAGCTCGCCGGCGGGCTGTACGGGGTGAGCATCGGTGGGCTGTTCGCCGGCGAGTCGATGTTCCACCGCCAGACCGACGCTTCGAAGGTGGCGCTGATGGGTCTGGTAGACATCTTGTCCGGCGACGAGGTGGCCGGACGGCTGCTCGACGTGCAGTGGCTCACCGCCCACCTGGCCTCCCTCGGAGCCGTGGAGGTATCGCGCCGACGGTTCCTGCGCCGGCTGCGGGGTGCCCTGGCGCTGCCCCCGCCTGCTCAGTTCAGCGGGCAAACCCCCCGAGAGGACGGCGTCGGGCAGGCGTGAGCCGCCACGCCAGGCGAGGTCGCCCCCGGCTCGACCGTACCGTCGGAGCCTGCGGTACGGTCTGGAGCTGCAGGTCGCGACCCGGGTCCCTGTCTGGGTGCACGGGCAGGTCGCGACCCGTTGACGTAGGCGTGACTGAGCGTGGCATCCGGCCCTTGCCGGACGAAGCGGGTAGCCAGGGGTGAGACCGGACGAGGAGGGGTTACCGACGTGATCTCCAACGACGTCGCTGTGCGCACCGGGCGACCAGCGGGTGACGCCGTCCCGGCCCGGCTGCGTCGTGCTGTGGTCACCGGCGTGCTGGGCGCTCTGGTCACCGTGTCCTTGGCTGGCTGTGACACGGGTGTCTGGAAGCGCCTGGGTATGCCCAAACCCGCGACGATCGAGGCGAAGACCTCTCTGAGCCTCTGGCAGGGCGCCTGGGTCGCGGCGTGGGCGGTCGGCATCCTGGTGTGGGGGCTGATCATCTGGGCGATCGTCGTCTATCGCCGACGCAAGGGTGACCCGGAGCTGCCCCGGCAGATCCAGTACCACCTGCCGATCGAGATCCTCTGGACCATCGTGCCGGTGATCATGGTCCTGACCCTGTTCTACTTCACCGTTCGTGACGAGAATTACCTGCTGCGACTGCACAAGGACCCGTACACCACGATCAATGTCAACGGGATCCAGTGGTCCTGGCAGTTCAACTACCTCAATGCCGGGCCGAACGCGTCGGTCACCGGCACCCCGGGAGACATCCCGACCCTGGTGCTCCCCGAGGGCAAGCGGGTGCGGTTCATCATCACCTCCTCGGATGTCATCCACTCCTTCTGGGTGCCGGTCTTCCTGTTCAAGATGCAGGCGATCCCCGGCCGGGTGAACCAGTTCGAGGTCATCCCGGACCGGCTCGGGACCTTTGCCGGGCGGTGTGCCGAGCTGTGCGGCCGGGACCACTCCCGGATGATCTTCAACGTCAAGGTCGTGACCCCCGAACAGTTCCAGCAGTACCTCCAGCAGCTGAATGCGAGAGCCGCCTGATGACCATCCTCAGCGATCCCACCAGGCGCGTACCGGTCGCCACCCCACGCCGGCGGTCCAAGGGACGGGTGGTCGTCGAGTGGCTGGGGTCCACCGACCACAAGGTGATCGGCAAGCTCTACGCCGCGACCGCCTTCGGCTTCTTCCTCTTCGGTGGCGTCCTCGCCCTGCTGGTGCGCGCCGAGCTCGCCCGGCCGGGCATGCAGATGTTCACCACCGATCAGTACAACCAGCTGGTCACCATGCATGGCACGATCATGCTGCTGTTGTTCGCCACCCCGATGTTCGTGGCTTTCGGCAACCTGATCTTGCCGCTGCAGATCGGTGCGCCGGATGTGGCGTTCCCGCGACTGAACATGTTCAGCTACTGGCTGTTCCTCTTCGGTGGACTGATAGTCTGCAGTGGCTTCCTCACCCCGGGTGGCGCCGCGGCCTTCGGCTGGTGGGCGTTCGCTCCGCTGTCGAACTCCCAGTACTCCCCGGGCGTCGGCGGCGACCTGTGGGTGCTGGGGATCGCGCTCGGTGGTCTGGGCACGATCCTGGGAGCGGTGAACTTCATCACCACGGTCATCACCATGCGGGCACCCGGCATGACCATGTTCCGGATGCCGATCTTCACCTGGAACATCCTGGTCACCAGCATCCTGGTCATCATGGTGTTCCCGGTGCTCACCGCCGCCCTGCTGGCGCTGGAGGCCGACCGCAAGTTCGGAGCTCATATCTACGACGCCTCGACCGGTGGGCCGATCCTCTACCTGCACCTGTTCTGGTTCTTCGGCCATCCCGAGGTGTACATCATCGCGCTACCGTTCTTCGGGATCATCTCCGAGGTCATCCCGGTGTTCAGCCGCAAGCCGGTCTTCGGCTACAAGGGGTTGGTCTTCGCGACGCTGTCCATCGCTGCGCTGTCGACCACCGTGTGGGCCCACCACATGTTCACCACCGGCGCGGTGGCGCTGCCGTTCTTCTCCCTGATGTCCTTCCTGATCGCCGTGCCCACCGGGGTGAAGTTCTTCAACTGGATCGGCACGATGTGGGGCGGTTCCATCACGATGGATGCCCCGATGCTCTGGGCCGTCGGCTTCCTGGTCACTTTCCTGTTCGGGGGGTTGACCGGGGTGCTGTTGGCCTCACCGCCCATCGACTTCGCGGTGAACGACTCGTACTTCGTGGTCGCCCACTTCCACTACGTGCTGTTCGGTACGGTCGTCTTCTCGACGTTCTCGGGTTTCTACTTCTGGTGGCCCAAGGTCTTCGGGAAGATGCTGGACGAGCGGCTCGGGAAGTTGCACTTCTGGACCACGTTCGTCGGCTTCCACACGACATTTCTGGTGCAGCACTGGCTGGGGATCGCGGGGATGCCACGGCGCTACGCGGACTACGCGGCGGGCGACGGGTTCACCCTGCTGAACGAGATCTCGACCATTGGTTCGTTCTTGCTGGGGATGAGCGTCTTCGTGTTCTTGTGGAACGTGTACAAGACGACCAGGTACGCGCCCACGGTGACCGTGGACGACCCGTGGGGGTACGGCGCGTCCCTGGAGTGGGCGACCTCCTGCCCGGCTCCGCGACACAACTTCACGTCCCTGCCGCGCATCCGGTCGGAGCGACCGGCCTTCGACCTGCACCACCCGGAGGCTGCGTTGGCCGGTCAGCTGGTAGGTAGCCGAGCCTCGGGCGACCCGGCGGCTGTGCCTGCGGGTTCCGGTGAGAGGACTACGGACCGATGAAGACTGCCTCACGCATCTTCCTGGGGTTGTTCGTGTTCTTCGTCTTCGAGACCCTGCTCTACTGGTTCTGGTCGCACGAACCCGCCGGGACCACCGCCTTGGCCCTGACCTCCGGGCTGGTGTTCATCATCGGGTTCTACCTGTCGTTCAACGCCCGACGCCTGGATGCCCAGCCTGCTGACGACCCGGGCGGGGAGATCGCCGACGGAGCCGGGGAGTTCGGCTTCTACAGTCCGTTCAGCCTGTGGCCGTTGGCCCTGGGGTTGTCGGCCGCTACGGCTGCGGTGGGCGTCGCGGTGGGGTGGTGGTTGTTCATGCTGGCGGTTCCGCTGATCATCATCTCGGTGTGGGGCCTGGTCTTCGAGTACTACCGCGGGGCCTTCGCCCACTGACCGATCGGCCCGCCAGGAGCGGGCCGGCAACCGCCCGGCAGCCTGTGCGCGACACGCTGGTGCGGTCACCGTGGTGGCACGGCACAGCCACCGAGATC
>JAJYSQ010000182.1 GCA_021793495.1 Actinomycetes bacterium | reverse complement strand
GATCTCTGGCGCAGCTCGGTGGAGGGAGCCACGTCCTTGAGCCACTCGTCGAGCTGCGCCTTCTGCTTGCTCAGGCCCCGCGGCCAGATGCGATCGACCAGGACCCGGAGGCCGTCATCCGTCGACGGCGGGTCGTACACCCGGCGCACCCGGACGGTTCTGGCGCTCATGACCGGGCACGCTACGCCGGCCTCACCTGCTCGGAAGACTCCCCCCGTGACCGGAGATGGCCTCGGTGAGCGACCGGCGAAACTGCGCGGTCTGCCCAGGATCGGCGTTGCTGACCAGGGTACCTTCGTAGGGACGGTGCTCGAAGGTGATCGACTCCAGGACGCTCAGTGTGCGACGGACGTCGTCGAGGGCGACGTCGCAGACGAGGACCTGGTCGGTCGAACGTTCGGTGCACATGGCGCCTCCGGGCTGGTGGGTGGCGGGCTGGTGGGTGGCGGGCTGGTGGGTGGCGGGCTGGTGTCGCGCAGGGTTGCCGCATCGACGACCTGGCCGATGACGAAGACTGCCGGGGGACGGATGCCCGTCCGGGAGATGTCGGTGCCGATCTGTTCGAGCGTGCTGCGATGCACTGCCTGCGCAGGGCTGGCACCGCGCTGCACGCACGCTACCGGCGTCGACCCGCCGAGGCCGGCGGCGATCAACCTCTCGGCGATCGCCGACATCGTCGCCACTCCCATCAGCACCACCAGCGTGGCTCCCGAGGCCGCCAGTGCTGCCCAGTCGATCGTGCTGGAGGGGTCGTCCGGGGCGATGTGGCCCGAGACCACGCAGAACGCCTGCACCATGCCGCGGTGGGTGACCGGGATACCGGCGAGCCCTGGCACTGCGATTGCGCTAGACACCCCCGGTACCACCTCGACCGGTATGCCGGCGTCCTGGCAAGCCTGCACCTCCTCCATGCCTCGGCCGAAGACGAACGGGTCTCCACCCTTGAGCCGTACGACCCGGAGCCCTCGGCGTGCGCGGTCGACCAGCAGCTCGTTGATCTCCCGCTGAGCCAGACCCGGGCCGCGGGGCACCTTGGCCGCGTCGATGACCTCGACCCCGGGGCGCAGCTCGACCAGCAGCCCCAACGGGGCCAGGTGGTCGACGATCACGACGTCGGCTGCGTCCAGCTCCTGGCGGCCCCGCACGGTGACCAGCCCGGGGTCCCCGGGCCCGGCACCGACCAGCACCACCCGGCCGACCCCGGGCCCGGCCCGTGCCACACCGGTATCCACAGACCAGCCCGGTGACGCCACGGCGCTGGGAACACCCCGGAGCTGGGCATCGGCGAGCACCGCGGCGTCGAGGGCGGGGTGCTCGGTGGCGGCGACCACCAGCCACGCGTCGGCGAGGTCCTCCTCCTGGTAGGCCCGTTCCCGCCAGACCACCCGGCCTGCGGCCGCCAGGCCGACCAAGCCCGAGGTGCACCGCGGAGCGACCACCAGCACCTGGGCGTCGGCATCCAGCGCGGCCGCTGCTGCGGCCAGCGCCCGGGCTCCGCCGCCGACGACCACCACGCGCCGACCGTTCAGCCGCACCCCAGGCGCTAGCCCGAGCCGGTCAGGCATGCCCCGGTCCCGTCTGGTCGGTCGGCGGGACGCCGGTCGGCTGCGCAGCCTCGGTGTGCGCAGCCTCGGTGTGCGCAGCCTCGTCGGCGATGCCCGCGTCGTCGAAGGTGGCCACCTCGTGCAGCACGCGCACGGCCGAGGTGATCAGCGGCAGCGCCAGCACCGCCCCGGAGCCCTCGCCGAGGCGTAGGTCCAGCTCGAGCAGCGGGCGCAGCCCGAGCGCGTGGAGCACCAGCGCGTGGGCCGGCTCGGTCGACCGGTGGCCGGCCACGCACACGGCGAGCGCATCCGGGTGCAGCGCGACAGCCACCAGGGCTGCGGCCCCGGCGATCACCCCATCGAGCACCACCGGGACCCTCAGCGCCGCCGCGCCGAGGATGAACCCCGCCAGCGCGGCGTGCTCCAGGCCGCCGACCGCGGCGAGCACCCCCAGCGGGTCGGACGGGTCGGGGTGGTGACGGGCCAGCGCCTCGCGCACGACCGCGACCTTGCGCGCCCAGGTCCGGTCGTCGATCCCGGTTCCTCGGCCGGTGACCTCCTGCGGGTCGGCACCGAGGAACGCCGAGACCAGGACGGCCGATGCCGTGGTGTTCGCGATCCCCATGTCTCCGGTGAGCAGCGCCCGGTTGCCGGCCGAGACCAGCTCGCGGGCTACCTCGATGCCGACCTCGACCGCGGCGCGCGCCTGTCCTCGGGTCATGGCCGGTTCGACGGTGAAGTCCGCCGTGCCCGGGCGGACGTTGCGCGGCAGCAGACCGGGCGCCGCAGGCAGTGGGGTGGCCACCCCGACGTCGACCACGCACACCTCCACGCCGGCCGCCGCGGCGAGAACGTTGACCACGGCCCCGCCAGCCAGGAAGTTCGCCACCATCGCGGCGGTGACCTCCTGCGGCCACGGGCTCACCCCCTGGGCGTGCACCCCGTGATCGGCGGCGAACACGGCGACCACGGCCGGCTCGGGCATCGGCGGCGGGCACTGCCCGGCGATCCCGGCCAGGCGAGCAGCGACCTCCTCCAGCACCCCGAGGGAGCCCCGCGGCTTGGTCAGCCGGTCCTGGTGGGCCCGGGCCCGGGCCACCGCCGCGGCATCGGCCGGGCCGATGGCCCCCAGCGTCTCCTCCAGGACACCGGCCGGGGCGGCGCCCGGCAGTCCCCGAGCGCCGTACCGCTCCTGGTGCACCGCCCAGGCCAGGGGTCGACGTCGCGCCCAGCCGGCGGTGGCCAGCTCCGGTTGGGCGGCAAAGCCATCCACGTACCCCAGGCACAGGTAGGCGACCAGCTCCAGGTGCGCCGGTAGCTCCAGCACCGCCGCGACCTGCCGCTCGTCGCCGAAGCTGACCCACCCCACGCCCAGCCCCTCGGCACGCGCGGCCAGCCAGAGGTTCTCCACGGCCAGGGCGGTGGAGTACGCCGACATGCGTGGCTGGGTGTGCCGTCCCAGGGTGTGCCGCCCGCCACGGGTCGGGTCGCTGGTCACCACCAGGTTGACCGGGGTGTCCAGGATCGCCTCGACCTTGATCGCGGAGAACGCCCGAGCCCGGGCCCCCGGCAGGCTGGCGGCGTAGGCCTGTCGGGACTGCTCGACGAGCACCTGCACCTGACGGCGACGCTCGCGGTCGCGCAGCACGAGGAAGTCCCACGGCTGGGAGAACCCGACGCTCGGCGCGGCGTGCGCCGCAGCGAGCACCCGGGTGAGCACCGCGTCGGGGATGGGGTCGAGGCGGAAGCCGCGCCGGACGTCGCGACGCTCGGTGATCACCCGGTGCACCGCCCGGCGGGTCTGCTCGTCGTAGCCCCGGGTGCCGTCGGGCATGGCGGTCTCGGACGGTGCGAGCGCCTCGGCTGGCACGGTCGTCTCAGTGGGCATGAGTGTCCCTGTCGGTGTGGTTGGCGGCGTCCGGATCGTGGAGGTGTCCCACCGGGTCGTCGGGGTGCGTGTGCGGGCGCTGCGGGGCACCCTGACGGTGCTCGGCGCCGGGCAGCGCCACCCGGTAGAGGCAGGTGTCGCAGTTCATCGCCACCGGACCGGTGGCCGCCTCGGCGTACCGCTCGAGGACCACTCGGGCCAGCCCTGGGCTGTCCCCGAGCACGTCGGCAAGCCGTACCTCGACCTCCGGGTGGGCACGCGCCCACGCCAACGCGTGGCTGGCGACCCGGTCGGGCAGCACCCCGGGGAGGAGGAAGTACGGCAGGACCACGACCCGGTGCGCGCCCAGGGCTCGCACCCGATCCAGCCCGGCCGGCACGCTCGGCGCGGCCAGCGAGATGAACGCGGTCTCGACCATCGACAGGCCGCGTCCCTCCCACAGCAGCCGGGCGGTCTTGACCACCTCGGCGTTCGCGTCCGGGTCGGTCGTGCCCCGGCCGACGAGCAGCACCGCGGTCGCGGCCCGGTCGTGCCGGTCCAGCACGGCGTCGATCCGTTCGGCGAGCTCGGCGAGCACCTCGGGGTGCGGGCCGATCGGGCGCCCGTAGGCGAAGTCCAGCCCCGGGTGGCGTACCCGTTCCCGGGCCAGGGCGGCCGGGATGTCTCCCTTGGAGTGCCCGGCCGCGACCAGCACCAGCGGGACCGCGACCAGCCGGCGGTGCCCGGCGGCGACCAGTGCGGCGACCGTGTCGGCCAGCGGCGGGGCGGCCAGCTCGATGAACCCGCCGGCGACGTCGACCGGTGCCTGCCGGGCCAACCGGGCCACCAGGGCGTGGAACTGGTCGACCCCACCGGCCGAGCGCGTGCCGTGCCCCACGAGCAGCAAGCCGGGGCCTTGGATCGGGCTCACGACAGCACCTCGGGGTCCGCGGCGCTGGGCGCGGCGAGCCCGTACAGCAGCGCGTTGAGCGCGGCGGCGGCCACCGCGGAGCCACCCTTCTCGCTGCGGTTGCTCAGCTGGGGCAGGCCGCTGGCTCGCAGCCGGGCCTTGACCTCGGCTGCGCCGACGAACCCGACCGGCAGCCCCACCACCAGGGCAGGACGGGTGTCCAGGTCGAGGATCTCGGACAGGGCGGTGGGGGCGCAGCCGACCACCCAGACGGCTCCGGGACCGACCTGGTCGAACGCGAGGCGCACCGCGGCTGCCGACCGGGTCCGCCCGCTCGCCGCAGCCAGTCGAGCCGCCTGCGGATCACCGACCCGGCAGACCACCGGGCGGCTGGTGATCCCGGCGGCCACCATCTGCACGTCGGCGACCACCGGTGCCCCCTCGGCTAGCGCAGCGGCAGCGCTCGCCAGCTGGGGTTCGAGGGCCACCAGGTCGGTGGCGTAGGCCAGGTCGGCGCTGGCGTGCACCACGCGTTCCACCACCGCGCGGGTCCAGGGGGGCAGTCCCGAGGTGTCCAGCCGGGCGCGCAGGATCGCGTAGGACTGTGCCTCGATGTCCGGGATGGTTCGGGTGCTCACCGGTGCTCCGCAGGTGGTGGGGTGTCGATGATGGCGTCGACCGGGCAGATCTCGATGCACTCGCCGCAGCCGGTGCACCGGTCCAGGACGAGCAGCCGGCCGCCCTGGGGGCGAAGGGCCGCCTCGGGACAGG
>JAJYSQ010000181.1 GCA_021793495.1 Actinomycetes bacterium | reverse complement strand
TGGCCAGGCGGTTCCGGGGCATGCTCGATCGCGGCCTGCGAGGAGGCCAAGAGCCGCGCGGCGCTCGTGCGGTCGCCATCCGCAGCGGTGGCACGGGCGAGGGTGTTGCGGTAGTAGGCCAAGGCTATGGGGTTGGTCAGCTTCCGGCCGTGCTGCTTGCACGCTTCGGCGAGCCGGACCGCGGTGGGGATGTGGCCGAGGTCGACGGCCTGGTCCGCCAGCCCGCGCAGGGCGGTCGCGGCGAGTTCCTTCTCGCCGGCCTCGGCGGCGAGCCGGTAGCTGTGCGCGTTGTACTGCTGGCTCAGCGCCTGGTCGCCTTCGTCGCGGGCCATCCAGCCGATCAGGTGGACGAGTTCGGCGGTCGCGGCGAACAGGTCTCGGCCGGTCTTCTCGGTGTAGCGGCCGTTCAGCCACCGCTGTACGTCCACGGTCAGGTAGCGCACGGCCAGGTGTCGGGCGTGGCCGCCTCCGAGTTCGGAGGCGGCGTCGCCGAGGGTCGTGGTCATGGTGCGCACGGCTGCCACTTCGCCTGTGCCTACCTGCACGGGGCCGAGGCGGTTTGCGCGACGCGTGACGGCTTGGGCGTCGGGAAGGTCGAGTGCGGCCAGGCCGATGCCGGCGGATGCTGTGAGGAGTTGCCGTCGGTTCACGTCGGTGCCTCCCAGGTGCATGACCGAGGTCACGGTGTCGGCGGACTGCTGGGCTTCAGCCTGTCCAGACAGATCGATGCCCAGGGCCTGCTCGATGAATGGGCGCCACTCCTCTGGTTCCCGTCGTCCGGTCTCCCAGCGGTAGACCTGCTGCCGGTCGAGGAACCCCGTCCTTCCCCAGCGTGCGATGGACAGTTCGTCTGCGAGTCGCTGCTGGCTGCATCTGGGGCGCCTGGCTTTGCGTGCTGTGCGGATGCGTTCGGCGGTGGTCATCGTCGGCCTCGGTCCGTCGTCGGTCCTGGTTCACACCTGGCCTACAGATGGCAGACAGTCTGGCACCTGCCCACTGTCTGTGTTCGGGAGTTCACTCATCCGCAGAGAAGAACGGGCGGCCCGCCTGCCGGCAACCGCGGCGAGGAGGGCCGCCCCACCACGGTCGACGAACAGGAGTGCCCATGACTGTCATGCAGGAGACCCTGACCGAGGCCCTGCCGTTCGGGGTGACGCGCGCACTGCCCGTTGCCCCGGCCCCGGCCCGGTCCTGGCCGGGCCGGCTGTCGTACTGCCCCACCCAGCAGGTGACCGTCACCGCGGACGGGGTGCCGTTCGTGGACGCCCCGTCGATGGGATCGTCGGTGCAGACGGTCACCCAGACCCGGGAGGACTCCCAGATCTTCGACGACAACGGCGGCACGGACACCGACTGACCATCCGAAGAGGAGAAGGTATGACGGTCCTGGTGCTGACCCGTCAGCTTGACCCCGTGGCCGACCTCGTGGTCGCCGAGCTGAACACCCGAGGCGCGCCGGTCGTCCGGCTCGACCCGGGCGACCTGCCGGTGCGGGGGTCATTCACCGCCCGCCTGGGCGGGCCGGAAGGCTGGGCGGGCGTGTGGCGTGGCCAGCACCGGGACCTTCACTTCGATACGGTCTCGGCCGTGTACTGGCGCCGCCCGTCCCCGTCGCGGGCCACAGCCGACCTCCCCGGCGATGTTCGGCGGTGGGCTGACGCCGAGTCCCGGGCCGGGTTCCGCGGGGTCCTCGACGCGCTGCCCGGAATCTGGGTGAATCACCCCCGAGTCAACTCGGCCGCAGCCTCCACACCAGCCGCTCTCGCTGAGGCAGCCAGGTGCGGCCTGCGCGTTCCCCGATCCGTGGTGACCAACGACCCCGAGGCGGCCCAGGAGTTCGTGGCGTCCCTGCCCGGCGCCGTCGCCGCGTACAAGAGCATCGGCACGGGCGGGCCCGTCACCCGCGACGGCGTCACCTACGCCTCCTGGACATCGAAGGTTCACGCCGAGGAGGTCACCGACGCGGTCGGCCTGAGCGCGCACTACTTCTCCGAGTGGATCGACAAGGCGTACGAGGTGCGGCTCACCGTGGTCGGCGAGCGGCTGTTCGCCTCCGAGATCCACGCCGAGTCGGAAGAAGCCCGGATCGACTTCCGCCGCGACTACGACGCCCTGACGTACAAAACCTGCCAAGTACCGGACAAGATCGAAACCAGAGTGCTCAGGCTGATGCGTGCGTTCGGCCTGCGCTACGCCGCGCTGGACTTCCTCGTTACCCAAGGCGGTGAGTGGCTGCTGTGCGACGTCAACCCGAACGGCCAGTTCGGGTGGATCGATGAGCTGCGGCAGCCCATCACCGAAGCCCTCGCCGACATCCTCCTGGGAGCCGCCCCGTGACCACCACCGCGACCGAGACTGCTGAACCCCTTCGCCGCCAGCTCGCTGACCACCTGCGCGACACCGGGGCTCTCGTCTCCGACATGTGGCACTCGGCGTTCGCCGAGGTGCCGCGGGAGGAGTTCGTACCGCAGTTCACCTACCGAAAGGCCGACGGCTCCCAGTCGTCCTGCCAGGCGGGCGACGACGGCTACCTGGAGGCGGTGTACCAAGACGCGTCGCTGATCACCCAGACGGACGCCCAGGGCACGGCGACCAGCTCGTCGTCGCAGCCATCCCTGATGGCCCGGATGCTCGAAGTGCTCCAGGTCACCTCGGGCATGAGCGTGCTCGAAGTGGGAGCGGGCACCGGCTACAACGCCGCCCTGCTCGCCCACGCGCTCGGGGACGCCGCTGTGGTGTCGGTCGATATCGACCCCGAACTGGTGGCCGGCGCGCGCCAGGCCCTGGAGGCGGCCGGGTACCGGCCGGCGGTGGTGTGCGGCAACGGCGCCCACGGGCACCCCGAGCGGGCACCGTATGACCGGCTCATCGCCACTTTCGGCGTGCCGCGGCTGCCGGGTGCGTGGCTGGACCAGGTCCGCCCGGGCGGCGTGATGGTGGTCAACGTCGGCCTGGGGCTGGCCAGGCTGCATGCCGGGGAGGACGGCGGCGCGGCGGGCCGGTTCCTGGACTACTCGGCGTTCATGCCGATCCGGAGCGAAACCGGCTCGGTGGCGGCCACGGCCGGCGACGTGCTCCAGGAGACCTCTGGTGGCGGCGACCGTCACGAGACATGGTGGCCGCACGGGCTGGAGGCCCGCCCCGTCGTAGCGCTGCGCTCTCTGACGATGCCGGGGGTACGGGAGGTCACGCTGCATCTCGATGACGGGGACGAGTACGTATTCCTCGACCGCGCTTCGGGGTCGTGGGCTCGCGCCCGGCGCCGCGGTGACGGCCAGGCGGTGGTGGTGGAGTCGGGGCCGCGGCGGCTGTGGGGTGAGCTGGTCGCCGTGGTGGACCTGTGGACGTCGCACGGCCGGCCCGAGCTGACCTCCTACGAACTGGCCGTGACCCCCGATGGCCGGCACACGCTGACGGTGGCCGGCTCGGAGGGTGAGGACTGGCTGCTGCCCTGACTCGGCCAGCCGTCGTCCGGGTGAGCGCGGAGCGCGATTCTCGTCGTGTTGCTTCCGAGCGCGCCGGTGTGCCCCCTACCGATCCGAGCGTCGCCCAGCGACCATGATCACGTACGCGTGAGTGGTCAGAGGAGCTGAGCGATGGGCGATCACCGGAAGCCGGAGCCGGACCCGGGGCAGGGCACCCCGCCGCCTGGGAACGCGGACGGCCGGGTTCCGTCCCCGGCGCCGGGTAGTGGGGAGCACCGCAAGCCGACCCCGAAGCCGGGCGACTGACCGCGGTGGCTGGGTCGTGGATCGCGGACGCGATGCAGCGCCTGCTGCGGGAGGCGTTCGCCCCGGACCGGGTGTGGGACTGGGACGGCCTTGCCTACGTGCCCGTGGACCGCGACGTCGACCCGCGGCGGTGGCAGGAGCTGGTGCACGCCGGCCCGGACGACGCGACGGTCACCCAGGTCACCGAGGGCCAGGCGACGTGCAGCCTGTCGTGCCCGTCGGTCGTCGCGGACATGCTTCGCCTCGCGCATGTGCGGCCGGGTGAGCGGGTGCTGGAGTTGGGCGCGGGCGCCGGGTGGAACGCGGCGCTCCTGGGCTGCCGGGCCGGTCCCGGCCGGGTGGTCTCGGTGGAGGTCGATCCGGCGCTGGCCGGGCAGGCCCAGCAGCGGCTTGATGCCGCGGGTGTGGGCGTGGCCGTGGAGGTCGGTGACGGGGCGGACGGTTGGCCGGCCGGCGCCCCGTACGACGCGGTGATCGCCACGTACGCGGTCGAGACGGTGCCGTGGGCGTGGGTGGCGCAGTGCCGGCCCGGCGGGCGGATCGTCACCCCCTGGGGCCTGCGCGGGCACCTGGCGCTCACGGTGGCCGACGACGGGCGCAGCGCCTCCGGTCGGATCGCGGGCATGGGGGCGTTCATGGCGTCCCGGGCCGCGTCCGTCCGGCGCGGCTGGGCGGAAACCCGCGGTGACGGGCCGGCGGATGACGAGCGGCCGTTCGCCCGGGAGGTGAGCCTGCTGCGGTCGTGGGACCTGCTGATGGCCCTCCGCGTCCACCTGCCGGACGTGCGGGTATTTTCCCGGGCGGACGCTTCGGCGGCCTGGCTGTACGACGGGATCGCGTCGTGGGCGACGATCGACGCCGCGCCGGACGGAGGGCCGGTCGTCTACCAGGGCGGGCCGCGGCGCCTGGCCGACGAGGTCGACACCGTGTGGGACTGGTGGCTCGTCGAGGACTGCCCGGCCTGGGACGACTACGGCCTCACCGTCGAGCCCGACCACCAGTGGGTGTGGTGCCGCGACTCGGAGACGGGACCGCGGTGGCCGATCCGGTCTGCGGACCGGGCGGCGGCCTGACCGATCGCATGGGTTCCCTCCGCTGGTCGAACTGCTGTGGGGTGGCCAGCGGGGGCGTACGGTGAGGCGGGTTTCCTCCGCCTGCGCGGAGATGAGAGCCGCAACGGGAACCCGCCACTCCCCTCTACCGGCTCACCTCCACCTACGCGGAGACCAGAGCCGCGGCAATCACCCGCCGCTCCTGCTCACCGGCTCACCTCCGCTGCGCGGAGAGGCGCCCCAGCATATCGGAGACTAGGCCGAGGGCGGAGGGTCGACCTCATCCGCAGTACGCCCCGTCGGTAGCCACCGCCCGCCCG
>JAJYSQ010000180.1 GCA_021793495.1 Actinomycetes bacterium | reverse complement strand
ACTGGTCGACCTGTCCGGTGCCCGCCCGCTGACCGTGGTGATCGACGCCGGCAACGGCATGGGCGGGTACACGGCTCCCACGGTCTTCGCTGGCCTGCCGGTCACGGTCATCCCGCTGTACTTCGAGCTGGATGGCACCTTCCCGCACCACGAGGCGAACCCGATCGACCCGGCCAACCTCGTCGACCTGCAGGCCGGGGTACGTGCGCACGAGGCGGATCTCGGGTTGGCCTTCGACGGAGATGCGGATCGCTGCTTCGTCGTCGACGAGCGTGGCCAGGCCGTCTCGCCGTCGACACTGGCCGCGCTGATCGCGGTCCGCGAGCTGGACCGCCATCCGGGTTCGACGGTCATCCACAACCTGATCACCTCGCGGGCCGTACCGGAGGTGATCCGTGAGCACGGCGGGATCCCCGTCCGTACCCGGGTCGGGCACTCGTTCATCAAGGCGGAGATGGCGCGTACCGGCGCGGTCTTCGGCGGGGAGCACTCCGGACACTTCTACTTCCGTGACTTCTGGCGGGCCGACTCGGGCATGTTGGCGGCCCTGCACGTGCTGGCCGAGCTGGCCGCCGCCCCGGCCGGCACCACTCTGTCCAGCCTGCTGGTGGGCTATCAGCGGTACGCCGACTCCGGAGAGATCAACACCACGGCGGCCGACCCGGTCGCCGTCAGCGCCAGCGTCGAAGCCGCTTACGCCGGGCGGAGCGCGGTCGAGGTGGATCACCTGGACGGGCTGACCGTGTCCGCGCCGGACTGGTGGTTCAACCTGCGCGCGTCGAACACCGAGCCGCTGCTGCGGCTGAACGTGGAAGCCGACACGGCGACGCAGATGGCGGGGGTCCGCGACGACGTGCTCGCCCTGGTCCGGTCCGCCCTGGCAGGTGCGGCGTGAACCTCGACCCCGACCTGATGGCGATCCTGGTCTGCCCGGCCTGCCACGGCGAGCTGCGCCCGGTGGACCTCGGCCCGGAGCCCGGGCTGCCGGGAACGCCCGGAGAGCTGGTGTGCACCGCATGCCGGCTGGCCTACCCGGTCCGCGAGGACATCCCGATCCTGCTGGTCGACGAGGCCCGGCCGGCCGCGTCGTGACCAGCTTCGACGCCACGCGGCTCGACGATCCCGAGGCGCTCGCCGTGCTGGACCCCGGCGGCATGCTTGCCGCGGTGGCCGAGGCCGGTGCACACCTGCGTCAGGGCCAGCAGGTGGCCGCGGACACCGTCCTGGACCCGGTGCTGGTCGATGGGCGTCCACGGGCGGTGGTCGTGGTGGGCATGGGTGGGTCTGGTATCGCCGGTGACGTGCTCGCCGCGGTGTGCGGCACCGGGTGTCCGGTACCGGTGGTCGTGGTCCGGGAGCTCGCGCTGCCCGGCTGGGTGGGCAGCGCCGACCTGGTGATCGCGGTCTCGTTCTCCGGACGCACCGAGGAGACGCTCGGCATGTTCGCCGACGCGGCTCGCCGTGGTGCCCGGGTGGTCGCGGTCGCGGCCCCGGGTTCTCCGCTGGCTGAGGCCTGCGAGGCGGCCCATGGCCTGCACCTGCCGGTCGAGCTTCCCGGCATGGCACCGCGCGCCGCACTGTGGGCCTTGGCCACCCCGTTGCTCGTGCTGGCCGACGCGCTGGAGCTGGCCCACGTACCCGGCACACAGCTCACCGCGGCCGCCGACCGGCTGGACGCGCTGGCCCTGGCCTGCGCCCCGCCGGCACCGACGCTGGTCAACCCGGCCAAGACGCTGGCGCTCGAGCTGGCGGACACGCTGCCGATGTTCTGGGGGACCGGCGCGGTCGGGGGGGTCGCTGCCTACCGAGCGGTCTGCCAGCTGGCGGAGAACGCGAAGTACCCGGGGGTGCACGGGACGCTGCCCGAGGTCGCGCACAACCAGGTGGTGTGCTTGGACGGTCCGTGGGCCGCGTCGGGCGACCAAGGTCGTCGGTTGCGTCTGGTCCTGCTGGCCGACGACGCGGAGCACCCCAGCCTGGCTGACCGGCGCCGGGGGATCCGCGCGCTGGCCGCCGGACGCGAGGTGGGGGTCTCCGAGCTGGCCACCGAGCCGGGCGGTGTGGTCGAGCGGCTGGTCGGGCTGGTCGGGCTGGTCGACTTCGCCAGCGTCTACCTCGCCGTGGGGTACGGCACCGACCCGACACCGATCCGGCCCATCGATGAGCTGAAGGCCACGAGCTGACGGGCAGGGTGGCGACGGTGGGTGCTGACCGGCAGGGGGCCGTCGCGGGCGGGTCCACGACCACACCCGGTGGAGCATGAGCGCCGAGGGCAGCGCCAAGGCGGTGCTCGCCGCGCTCGCGGCGAACCTCGGCATCGCTGCGGCCAAGTTCGCCGCGTTCGCGGTCACCGGGGCAGGGGCGTTGGCTGCCGAAGGCGTGCACTCCCTGGCCGACTCGGGCAACCAGGTTCTGCTGCTCGTCGGCGGTCGGCGGGCGCGTCGTGCCGCCAGCGAGGAGCACCCCTTCGGGTACGGCCGGGTTCGCTACGTCTACGCGTTCATCGTCTCGATCGTCCTGTTCAGCCTGGGCGGGTTGTTCGCGATCGACGAGGGGTGGCACAAGCTGGTCCACCCGGGGCGGATCAGCGACCCCGGGTGGGCGATCGGGGTGCTGATGGCGGCCATGGTCCTGGAGGGGCTCTCGCTGCGCACCGCGGTGCGTGAGGCCGGTCCGAGCCGAGCCGGCCGAGGCTGGGTCGACTTCATCCGCACCGCCAAGGCCCCCGAGCTGCCGGTGGTGCTGCTGGAGGACGTGGGAGCACTGGTCGGGCTGGTGCTGGCGTTGATCGGTGTCGTCCTGAGCGTGCTCACCGGGGACGGCCGGTTCGACGCGGCCGGCACGCTGGCGATCGGGCTGCTGCTGGTGGTGATCGCCGTGGTGCTCGCTGTGGAGATCTCCAGCCTGCTGGTCGGGGAGGGCGCGAGCCCGGCCGACGTGGCCCGCATCCACCACGCGCTCGTGGACGCCGCCGAGGTCGAGCGGGTCGTGCACCTGCGCACCCTCTACGTGGCGCCGGACCAGCTGCTGGTGGCCGCGAAGATCGCCGTACGGGCCGAGGACTCGGCGGCCACCGTGGCGCGGGTGATCGACGCGGCGGAGTCTCGGGTACGGATCGCGGTCCCGGCGGTCGGCCCGATCTACCTGGAGCCCGACATCGACCGTCAGCAGGGGTAGCCCGGCAGGGGCGCGCGGCCGCGGACCGCCGTGCGCCCCTGTTGCACATCATGTGCAACTACATAGACTGGTCACGCCTGGGCGGTCGTCGCCGAGGCCTCCGATGACCGGACCGCGACGAGGAGCTGGCCGACCATGCCCGTCTCTGCGCTGACCATCGACCCACAGGGCACCAGCCGCCTGGCCCGGCTGCGCGCCAGCCTGACCCCCGCCGAGTGGCGGCGTGCGGGCTACATGGGGCTGGCCGTGCTCGGCCTGCACGTCCTCGGCTGGGGGATCTTCATCGCCGTCATCCTGCCGCACCACTTCCGCCTCCTGGGCATCGGCGTCGCGGTCACCGCCTACACCCTGGGCATGCGCCACGCCTTCGACGCCGATCACATCTCGGCCATCGACAACACCACGCGGAAGTTCATGGCCGAGGGCCGTCGGCCGATGACCGTCGGATTCTGGTTCTCCCTCGGGCACTCCACGATCGTCTTCCTGCTCGGGGTAGGTCTGACCGTCGCCGCCCGTGCGGTGATCGGTCAGGTGCAGCACTCGAACTCCGGGCTGCAGAGTTTCGGCGGCGTCCTCGGCACCCTGGTGTCCGGCCTCTTCCTCTACCTCATCGCCGGTCTGAACCTCGTGGTCCTGGTCGGGATCCTCAGGGTCTTCCGCACGCTGCGCCATGGCGTGTACTCCGAGGAGGAGTTCGAGCGGCAGCTGCTCAGCCGGGGCTTGATGTACCGGTTCTTCGGCCGGCTGATGCGCTCGATCCACGCCCCCTGGCAGATGTACCCGGTGGGCGTCCTGTTCGGCCTGGGCTTCGACACCGCCACCGAGGTGGCGTTGCTGGCCGCCACCGCGGGTGCCGCCACCGAGGGGCTTCCCTGGTACGCGATCCTGTGCCTGCCGATCCTGTTCGCCGCCGGGATGAGCCTGTGGGACTCTCTGGACGGCACGTTCATGAACTTCGCGTACGGCTGGGCGTTCGCCAACCCGGCGCGGAAGGTGTACTACAACCTGACGATCACCGGCCTGTCGATCGCTGTGGCGCTGCTGATCGGCAGCATCGAGGTCTTCGGCCTGATCGGCGCCGAGCTGCACCTGCGGGGCGCCGGTTGGAGCTGGCTGGCAAGCTTCGACATCAACAAGGCCGGTTTCATCATCGTCGGGCTGTTCGTGGTCACCTGGGCGTTGGCGGTGGCGATCTGGAAGCTGGGGCGCATCGAAGAGCGGTTCACGCCGACGCCGACGCCGACGCCGGCCTGGTTGCCGATCGACGTCGAGGCGCCGCAGCGGCGCGCCTAGAATCGGGATCCTGCACCCCGGGGCTCCCGCCCCACCCCGCGAGCATCCACCCCACGAGCCCGAGGACCCGATGAGCGACCACAGCACGCTGCCCCGACACGACGTGACCGACCTGGCCCTCGCCGAGGACGGCCGCCGGCGCATCGAGTGGGCGGAGCGCAACATGCCCGTCCTGGCACAGATCCGGGAGCGCTTCGCCGTCGAGCGTCCCTTCGTCGGCGTGCGGATCGCGGCCTGCATGCATGTCACCACCGAGACGGCCAACCTGATGCGCACCCTGGTCGCCGGAGGAGCGGAGCTGGTGTTGTGCGCCTCGAACCCGCTGAGCACCCAGGACGACACGGCCGCGGCCCTGGTCGCCGAGTACGGCATCAGCGTGTTCGCCCGCAACGCGGTCGACCGCGACGGGTACTACGCGCACATCAACGCTGCCCTGGACATCCGTCCGCACCTGGTGTTCGACGACGGGTGTGACCTGGTCAACACCGTGCACACCTCGCGGACCGAGCTGCTGGACGTGGTCCTCGGCGGGTGCGAGGAGACCACCACCGGGGTGATCCGGCTGCACCAGATGGCCAAGGACGGTGCACTGAGGTTCCCGATGGTCGCGGTCAACGACACCGACACCAAGCACATGTTCGACAACCGGTACGGCACCGGTCAGTCCACGCTGGACGCCATCTTCCGCGCGACC
>JAJYSQ010000179.1 GCA_021793495.1 Actinomycetes bacterium | reverse complement strand
CCGATCTCAGCGGCGATCCGTTCGACGATCCCGTCGACCTGTCCGGCGAACCCGTAGAGCAGTCCGGACTGCAAGGCCTCGACCGTGGACTTTCCGATCACCGATCGCGGCCGGGCCACCTCCACCTTGAACAGCCGGGCGCCACGTTGGGCGAGCGCATCCACCGAGATCTCGATCCCTGGCGCCAGGGCGCCACCGAGGAACTCCCCACGGGCCGACACGACGTCGAAGTTGGTGGAGGTGCCGAAGTCCACCACGACCGCCGGTCCCCCGTACAAGTGGTAGGCCGCCAACGAGTTCGCGATCCGGTCGGGACCGACCTCCCGTGGATTGTCGTAGAGCAGCGGTACGCCGGTCGACACCCCGGGCTCGACCACCACGGTCGGTAGGTGCGGGTAGTACCGCGCACAGACCTGGCGGATCTCGTGGACCAGAGCCGGCACGGTGGAGCAGGCGGCGATGCCGGTCAGGTGCTGCTCGCCAAGCAGACCCGACCACAGCCAGGCGAGCTCGTCGGCCGTCGCCCGCGCTTCGGTACGGACCCGCCAGGAGGAGACGAGCCGAGCCTGGTCGAACACCCCGAGGACCGTGTTGGTATTGCCGACGTCGATCGCGAGCAGCACTCCTGGTCTCCCTCGTCTGCGGTCTCACCACCGGGTCCCACGCACCGGGTCCCGCTCCGGGCACGGTAGCGGACCAGCACCAGATTCACCCGTCGCCGAGCACGGGGTCCCCGAGCACCTCGAGCAACCCGGCAGCCTGCTCAGCCGGCAGCAGGCCGGCGGCCAGCGCCCGGTCGGCGGTCAACCGAGCCATCGCCCGGTAGGCGGCCGCCGCCCGCGGGGAGATCGTGCCGATCGCGGCGAGGTGGGCTCCGACGGTCTCGGCGTCTGCCCGCACCACCGGCCCGGCCAACGCCCGGTCCCCGCTGCGCAGCGCGTTCTCCACCGCTGCCTGCAGCAGGGGTGCCAGCATCCGCGCCGGGTCCGATACCCCGCAGGCCGACAGCAGCTCGGCGGACTCCGCGACCAGAGTGGTCAGGTGATCGGCTGCCTGGGCGAGCGCGGCGTGCAACAGCGGCCGAGCCGGCTCGGCCACGAACTCGCACTCCGACCCCATCTCCAGAACCAGCGCCTGCGCGACCGGGCGCAGCACCAGGGGGGCAGTGACCGCCACCATCGCCCCCCGCAGACGCAGCAGATCCACCGCGGTCCCGGTGAAGCTCACGACCGGGTGCAACGCGATCGGCAGTGCCCCCAGGCGGGTTGCCGGCCCGAGAACGTCGATGCCGAACCGCCCCGCGGTGTGCACCACGAGCTGGCCGGGCCGAACCGCCCCGGTGGCCGCGAGCCCCGAGACCAGATCGGCCATGACGTCCTCGGGGACGGCCAGCAGCAGCAGATCGGCACGCCGGGCCAGCTCGTCGGGTTCCCGTCGCGGAACCCCGGGCAGGAGCGCCGCCGCCCGGTCGTACGAGGCCTGGGCCACCCCTGACCAACCGATGACCCGATGCCCGGCCCCGGCCAGGGCTGCCCCCAGCACCGCACCGACCCGGCCGGCTCCCACCACGCCGATGGTCAGTCGCGCCGGGTGGTTCATCGGGGCGGCACCACCCGTGCTGGCACCCATGGGTCGGTCCTCCCTGCTGCTGGGTGGAGCACCCTACCGGGTCCACGTGCCAGGCTGCCCGTATGCCGGAGCCGGTGATCCCTCGAGCCAGATGGACGACCTGGGGCCAGGCGATGGAGCACGCACTCTACGGCCCGGACGGGTTCTACCGTCGTGGCGAATGGTCCGGGGCCCACTTCCGGACCAGCCCACAGGTGGGTACCGCGTTCGGTACGGCGATCGCCCGCCTGGCCTGCGGCCTGGGTCTGTCGCGAATCCTGGAGGTCGGAGCCGGTCGTGGCGAGCTGCTGCACGCCGTGCACGCCAGCGACCCGACGCTCCAGCTGCACGGCATCGACCTGACCCCCCGGCCCGCACTGCCCCCCGAAGCGGGGTGGACCACGGGTCGGTACCGTCCCGGAGATCGACTGCCTGCCGGGTTCGACCACCAGTCGCTGGTGGTTGCCCACGAATGGCTGGACGTGATCCCGGTCGACGTCGTCTGCGGCACCGCCCACGGCCCGCGCCTGGTGCTGGTGGACCCGCTGACCGGCCGGGAACGCCTCGGCCCCCCGCCTGGCTCGTCCGACGCCGCCTGGTTGCGCCGTTGGTGGTCACCACTGGGTGTGGGCGACCGGGCCGAGGTGGGCCGAGCCCGCGACGCGGCCTGGGCCGGGCTGGTGGGCAGCGTCTCGCAGGGTCTGGTCCTGGCGGTGGAT
Organism: Actinomycetes bacterium; assembly: GCA_021793495.1. GTDB lineage: Bacteria > Actinomycetota > Actinomycetes > JAJYSQ01 > JAJYSQ01 > JAJYSQ01. The sequence continues at coordinate 2,874 of JAJYSQ010000179.1, read as the reverse complement.
TACACGCACCGGCGGGAGAGCCGACCCACGGGGGGATCGCTGGCTGCCTACCGAGGCCACCGGCAGATCACGCCGGTGGCCGACGGCAGCGCCGATCTCACCGCCCACGTGGCGGTGGATGCGCTCGCCGCTGCCGGACGACGTGCGGGGAGCCCGCCCCCGGTGCTGGTCACCCAGTCGGTGGCGCTGCGGGCGCTGCGGGTGCGCTCGACGGTCGCCGCAGCACCACCGGTCGCCGCAGCACCACCGGACGCGCCGCTGACGCTGCGCCGCCTGGTCGCCGAGGCCGAGGTGCGCGAGCTGACCGCGCTGGATGGACTCGGCAGGTTCACCTGGCTCGCCCAAGCGAGCACCCCAGAGCTGCACGACACCGCGCGACGGCTCCTGACCGGCCGGTCACCCAACGGGCGGTGATCCCTTCGGACCTGCCTGCGGCGGGAGCATCCACTTCTCGGGGGCGGACCGGGTGCGGGCGTCCCGGGACCGCCGGGCCTCCTCCTCGACCCACCGCCGGGCCGCGAGGGCATCCCGGTGGGCCGCGACCACGTGCACCGGTCCCGGCGTGGAGTCCAGGTGGATGCTCGCCAGTCCGAGCGCCCGCTGCCACGGGCCCTGCGTCAGCCGCAGGCTCTGCGTCTTCCCGTGAGCGATCAGGTCGGTCCGCCGGCGCCACCACCCACGGCGTACCACGGCGACCTCCGCTCCGACGGCCACGCCCAGCACCCACCACCCCCACGGCTGGCGCCACGCGGCCCGACGGGGCGCCGGCTCCATCGGGAGGCCGAAGGGACCCGGCCCCGGAAGCACCAGCCCCGCGAGCGCCCGGGCCAGCTCCCGCGAGCCGACCGGCAGCAGCACCACGGTCTGTGCCCGGGACTTCTCGGACCCTACATATCCGGCCACGTTGATCTCCAGGCGAGCCCACCCCGCCCACCGCCACAGCGCCGGCTGGACCATCCGCACCGCCTGGACGCGGCCCGGGGGCACCGTCTGGGCACGGTGCTCGAGCAGGCCGTGGCGCAACCTCAACCCATCGGGAGACTGCGCCACGGTGAAGTCGAAGTGCCGGGCGAACTCGCGGAACACCACGCTGCCGGCGGCCAGGACCGCGGGCAGGACGGCGACCGCCAGCCCGGGCTGGGGCAGTCGCACCACGACAACCACCAGCCCGATGCTCACCAGCCCCGCGGACAGCAGTCGCAGGTCGGCCAGGATGGAGCGGGCCAGCAGCAGCGGCGGCACGGTGAGCAGCACCTGTTCGGGCGCCTCGGGCGTGGCTGGTCCGATGCCGGCCGCACGGGCCAGCAGCTCGGCCCGCAGCCGGCGAGCGGTCGGCTCGGAAAGGTATGCCAACGAGGCCTTGGACGAGCGTCCGCCGGCGACCTCGATCCGCAGCTCGGCGAGTCCGAACACCCGGGCCATCACCGGCCGCACCACGTCCACCGCCTGCAACCGGTCCAGCCGCAGGTGCCGGGTACGCCGGACCAGCACCCCGGACCGTACAACCAGCTCGGTCGCGTCCAAGCGGTACCAGGTGACCCACCAACCGGCCGCGCCCATGCCCAGCGCCGCGGCGATCACCGCGATGACCACCACGGCGCTGGTGGTGACGCTGGTCGGGTGCCCCACGTTGTCCACCGCGAGGAACGCGAGAGCCACCATCGCGGTCCACGCCTTGGCCAGCGGGGTGAGCGGGTGCAGCCGGCGCTCGCCCGGGCTCACCGGGTCACAGCCCCGCCGAACGGGCCTCGCCCCGCTCGGCCAGCCGGTCGCGCAACCAGGTCGCCTCGGCCAACCCCAGGCCAGGGATGTGCGCATCAGTCCGGGCCGCAGCGGTGTGCAGCTCGACGCTGGCCAGGCCGAACGCCCGTGCGAGCGGACCGGCGCGGACATCCACGAACTGCATACGGCCGTACGGGACCACGACGAGCTCGCGGAACAGCAGCCCGTGGCGCACCAGCAGGTCGTCGTCGCGTTCCGCGTACCCCCAGGCCCGCACCGAGCGGGCGGCCCACACCCACCCCCAGACGGCACCAGCACCACCGAGGACCACGCCAGCGGCAGCAACGACCTCCAGTCCCGAGAGCTGCCCGGCTACCACGCTGGCGACCAGCACGCCGGCTGCGGCCGCGGCCACCACCAGCCGGCGCGCCCCGCGCAGCCGGGGGGATACCGGGGTCCAGGCCTCGCCAGGAGGATCGAACGGATCAGGCACGCTGCCGAGGCTATCCGGCAGGTACCTGCCACCGGGCATCCGGCACAGCGGGTCGACGGTGCGGTGGGCGCAGAGCAGAGGGTGCGCAGGGCTCCCGTGAGAAGATCGCTGGGTGTCCGAGCAGATCGTGGTCGGGGTGGGCGGGCTCTCCGCCACCTGGGAGGACTCCCGGGGGCGCACCGACGCGCTGCTCACCCTGGACCCGCACCACCCCAGTGCCCACGGTACGTTGCGACTGGCCCTGAGCGTGCAGGACGACACGGTGGTCGCCGCCGACGTGCTGGTCGGACACCTGCACCGGGGCGCGGAGAAGATGCTCGAGGTCCGCGACGTCCGGGCCGGGATGATGCTCGCCGACCGGCACGAGTGGCTGTCGGGCTTCGCTGGCGAGCTCGGCCTGGCGCTCGCCGTGGAGTCCTTGCTCGGGCTCACGGTGCCGGAGCGGGCCACCTGGGTCCGTACCGTGCTCGCGGAGCTCACCCGGATCGCCCACCACCTGGCGTTCCTGGCGGCCTTCCCGTACCCCCCCCTGCAGGGTGCCCCCCTCGCAGGGCGAGACGCCCTGGCCAGGGACGAGCACGTCCTCGTCGCGGGGCTTCGGCTCCGCGAGCATGTGCTGGACCTGCTCGAGCAGGCCACCGGCGCCCGGATCCACCCGA
>JAJYSQ010000178.1 GCA_021793495.1 Actinomycetes bacterium | reverse complement strand
CCTGGTCGGCCACGACCTGGCCGCCGGCCCCCGTCAAGCAGACCTTCCAGGACGCCATGACCATCCCCGGCGTGGCCCACGCGAGCCTGGAGTACTTCCGATGGGCATTCCGCTCCGCGGTGCGCCGTGACGGGCTGCGCTACGCACGCACCATGGGTGCCGCGGTAGGAGCCTCCGTGCTGGCTGTCCATGGGTCGTCCGACCCGCTGATGCTGCCCGCCACCGCCCGGGGCTCGCAGAGGTACGTCGCCGGGACCTACCAGTGGCATGAGCTGGCCGGCGTCGGACACTTCCCCCACGAAGAAGCCCCGCAGCGCTTCGACGACATCCTGCTCGACTGGCTGGCCCAGCCTGGTGCCTGAGGAGCGCGGGGCCGGAGACCTCACGGTAGGGCACACGCACCGGTCCCGACGGGCGTGCTCGCCGTGGCGCCGGACCGAGCCAGCGGCGCCACCTCGTTCGCCGTCAGCGCGTACCCGGTGCTGGGGCTGTCCACCGACTCGGCGAAGACCACGCCGAGCACCTGCCCGCTCGTGCTGAGCATCGGTCCACCCGAGTTCCCGGGAGCGATGGAGGTGTACAGCGAGTAGACCTGGCGAACGACCCCAGGCTGGCCATAGATGTCCGGACCCTTGGCCTCCAGCACGGATCGGACCCTGGCAGCCACCACCCGGAAGGGTCCGTTCTCCGGGAAGCCGGCCACCACCGCGGACGTGCCGCGGGTCGCGAGCGTCTGGTCCAGCCGCAACGCCGGGGCGGTCAGCCCCGGTACGTACAGCACCGCGACGTCCCGTTCTGCGTCGAACAGCACCACCCGGGCTGGGTAGCTCGGTCCGGTCCCGCCCACGCGGACCACGGGGTTGCGGACCCCAGCCACGACGTGGGCGTTCGTCATCACATGACCGGGGGCGAAGACGAAGCCGGAGCCCTCGATCTGTCGGCTGCAGCTCGGCGCGTCCCCGACGATCTTCACGATGCTCGCGGCGGCAGCCACCGTCGCCGGGTCCCCGACCACGCTCGGGTCGGGTGGGGCCACCGGGACCACCGGTTCGGGGCCGATGCCGGAGAACACCCGAGAAAAGCCGTTGCGGTCCAGCAGCAGCCGGAAGCTGGTGAACCAGCCATCGACCTGACTCGGGACATACCGGTCTACGGTAGCCAGCACCTGGGATCCGCGGATCTGCTGGGAGACCACGGTCAGCGGGGAGAAGCGCGCCGCGGTCGCCACCAGCCACACCACGAGCAGCATGGCCGCCGCGTTGACCACCGCGCCGAACGCCGAGTCCAGGAAGCGCAGCGGGGTGAACCGGACCACCCGCCGGATCGCATGCCCCAGGATGCCGGCCAGCAGCTGTCCGAGGAGGGCCGCCCCGAACACGATGCCGACCGACACCGCAGCGGTCTTCACCCCCGGTGGCCAGGACCTCAGCAGGTGTGGGGTGACCACCATGGCCAGCGCGCCGCCACCGACGAACCCGATGAAGGACAGGGCGGAGACGATGAAGCCTTGCCGGTAGCCGGCAACCGCAAACACCAGGACCGCGACGAGCAGCAGGATGTCCAGCAGGTTCATCACCGGCCCCCCCGGTTCCCACCCCGGCGCGGGTCCGCCTGGTCGAGGTCGCGGCAGTCCCCCCGGTCCCAGGGCCGCTCCCAGCCACCGAGGGCCAGCACGCGGTCGACGAGTCCGGCGGTAAACCCCCAGACCAGCAGGCCGTCGACGGCGAAGGCCGGTCCGACGAACCCACTCGGGTGGCGCACCTGGAACCGGTGGGCGGGATCGGCCAGCGTGCCCACGCCTACCCGGTGCACCGAGGCAACCTCACCCGGGTCGACGACCCGGACCGGGGAGGGCTGCGCCCACCACGCGAGCACCGGGGTCACCACGAACCCTCCCGACGCCAGGAACAGCTCGGGCAGCTGGGCCTGGACCGAGACCCCCGAGGGGTCGAGCCCGGTCTCCTCGGCTGCCTCCCGCAGGGCGGCAGCCACGGCCCCGTCGTCCTGCTCGTCCAGGGATCCACCGGGGAACGCCGGGAACCCGGCGTGCTCACGCACGGTGTCCGAGCGTCGGATCAGCAGCAGGTCCGGGCCGGCCGTGGACTCCCCGAGCAGGATGAGTACCGCGGAGGCACGTCCTCCCCCCCCGTCCGGTGGCAGGAACCGGGTGAGATCCTCGGCGCGCACGCCCACGGCTGCGTCGCGCAGCTGGCTCATCCAGCCCGGTGGTTCACGCCTCACCCGCCGACCCCCGCGACCGACACCCCGAGGTAGCGGTGCACCTCCGACAGCAGCTGGCCGGTCGAGGTCAGCTGGCCGTACTGCACGCCCGTCACGTGGCCGTCCGCGGCGACGAACAGCGTGACCGGCGGACCCAAGATCCTCGGGAAGGCCGCCCGGACCTCCCCCTCGGGGTCCTGCACCGACGGGAAGTGCAGGCCCAGAGAGGTCGCGGCCCTCAGCGCCGGATCCCCTTGGTCCTCGAACGTGATGCCCAGGAAGGTGACCGAGGACCTGAGCTGCTGGTAGGCGGCCTGGACGTAGGGGGCCTCGGCACGGCAGGGCGGGCACCACGAGGCCCACACGTTGATCACCGCTGGCCGGCCGCGCAGCCCGGAGAGAGTGACCGCCGGCCCAGCACCCAGGCAGGTCAGGGTGATCGCCGGGAGTCCGCCGGCAACCGGCCGAGCAGCATGCGAGCTCGGCGGGCAGGCAGCCAGGTCGGCCCGGGTGACCAGTCCCGGAGAGGTTGCGGTCAGCGTGGCGTCCAGGCTCGCCTTCGTCACCGGGGTGGACGCAGGCTGACCGGGGGCCAAGGGTGTCGCCGCGCACCCTGCCAACAGCCCGACAAGTCCCAGGAGCGCACCGGCCAAGCCCAGCGACCGCAGCCAGCCCAGCACAGCGGTCGTCACTGTCCCTGCCCCGCGCGAGGCGCCGGCCTCGGGGCGCGCTCGTACGTGAGCAGCGTGGCTGCCTTGACCGGGTCGGTCTCCCCTTCTCCGTAAGCCGGACAGAGCCGAGCGATCGGGCAGGCACCGCAGGCCGGCCGACGAGCATGGCAGGTGCGCCGCCCGTGGAAGATCAGTCGATGGCTCAGCGGGGTCCAGTCCGCGGGCGGGAACAGCGAGGCGATGTCGGCCTCGACCTTCTCCGGGTCCGTCGCCGTGGACCAGCCGAGGCGACGAGCCACCCGCCCCACATGCGTGTCCACCGTGATGCCTGCCAGACCGAACGCGTCACCGAGCACCACGTTGGCGGTCTTGCGCCCCACGCCGGGCAGCGTGGTCAGCTCCTCCAGCGTGGCGGGAACCGTACCGTCGAACCGCTCGCACAACGCGTGGCCGAGCCCGATGAGGCTGCTGGCCTTGTTCCGGAAGAACCCGGTCGACATGATCATCTGCTCGAGCTCGGCCCGGTCGGCGCCCGCGTACGCGCAGGCGTCCGGGTAGCGGGCGAACACCTGCGGGGTCACCTGGTTGACCCGCTGATCGGTGCACTGAGCCGACAGCACGGTGGCGACGAGCAGCTGCAACGGATCAGCGAAGTTCAGCTCGCACCGCGCACCAGGGTAGAGCTCACCGAGCTCGCGGAAGATCCGCCGAGCGCGCCGTACCCGCGCGGTAGGGCTCTGCGCATCACGAACATGGCTCACCGAGGACACCCGCACAGCGTACGGTCCGCCGGGATGACTGTGCTGCTCGGCGACGTGACCACGGTCGGGGCAGCACCCGGTCCGGTGACCCTGACCCGCCGTCCGGGTGAGGGGGACCCCCTGGCCTCAAGCCCCCCGGGGGCTCCGACGATCACCGACCTGATGCTCCCCGCGGGCCGGCGGTCCCCCTGCCCGTCCATCCGCGGGGACGATGAGGAAGGGGTGCCACGAGGATGGCCACACGAGCCCTGCCGGCCGGGGTCACCCGCAGTCGTGGCACCGTGCCCGAGGTGCCGCAGCGCGATCCTCAGTTCCGCCACCTGGCCATGGACGGGCTGCGGGCCTACCGCAGGGAGCTCGGCCACGAGGAAGCGCGCGTCTCCTACTGGCGGAGGCTGGTGCAGACCCGGATGGACATCCTGGCCGACGAGGATGCGCACGCGCTGACCCGGCTGCGCACCAGCCTGGCCACCGAGCTGGCCACCCGGCGGCACACCGCAGTCCTGCACCCGGCGCCCAGCGAGGATCTTCCCCCGCTCCCCGACCTCGTCACCCTGTGGTCGTTGCACGTCGACGCCGGTACACCCCCGGCCGAGCGGGCCGCGATCATGGCGCGCCTGGCCAGCGCCGAGCGCGAGCTGTCGGCCTACCGGGCCGCTCTTCACCGGCGCCTGGACCGGGCAACGGTCGAGCTGGTCGCGCGGTACCGGGAGAACCCGACGGCATGTCTGGACATCCTGCCCCGCCCCCCCGGGACCCGCCGCTGACCAGCCCCGCGCCGCAGGCGGGCCCCTGTAGGGCAGACTGGCACCGGTCGTAGGACGACGGCCCAGGATCGGGCGAGGAGGACGGGTGGGCCAGCAGGACCCCGGGGGTACGGACGAGGTCGACACCGCAGATGTGGTGCGTCGGGCTCCCCTGTTCGCCGCGCTCGACGATGAGGCGGCCGCGGCGCTGCGAGCGACGATGGTCGAGGTGTCGCTGTCCCGCGGGGAGGTGCTGTTCGCCGAGGGAGATACCGGTGACCGGCTCTACCTGATCCACCACGGCAAGATCAAGCTCTCCCGGGCAGCCGCCGACGGACGGGAGAACCTGCTCGGAGTCCTCGGCCCGGCTGAGATGTTCGGTGAGCTGTCGCTGTTCGACCCGAAGCCGCGCACCGCCACTGCCACCGCCATCACCGACGCGCTGGTGATCGGGCTGGGGCATGACGACCTGCAGTCATGGCTCGCCGGACGCCCGGAGGTCGCCTGGCAGCTGCTGCGCGCGCTGGCCCGCAGGCTGCGTCGAGCCAACGACGTGCTGGCGGACCTGGTCTTCACCGACGTGCCCGGGCGGGTGGCCAAGGCACTGCTGGACCTGTCGGACCGGTTCGGCCAGCCGAGCCCCGAGGGCACACTGGTCACCCACGACCTGACCCAGGAGGAGATCGCTCAGCTGGTGGGAGCCTCCCGGGAGACGGTGAACAAGGCGCTGGCCGACTTCGTTGCGCGCGGCTGGATCCGCCTGGAGGCCCGGGCTGTGCTCATCCTGGATCCGGACCGGCTGACAGATC
>JAJYSQ010000177.1 GCA_021793495.1 Actinomycetes bacterium | reverse complement strand
GCGGGAGGGGGGTTGTCGAGGTGCCGGTGGACCGTTTGCTCGGGCGAGACGACATCCCGCTGCTGCCGGCCCCGTGGCCGGGGTACGTGGTCCGCACCGGCACTCGCGAACTCTTCGTCCGGCGGGTTCCGGTGGCCGAACAGGTGGGCGAGCCGGCCCTGATGGTCCACGGGCTCGGTGGGTCGGCGACCAACTGGACCGACCTGATGGCGGTCCTGCGCGACGAGCTGGACTGCTGGGCCATGGACCTGCCGGGCTTCGGGTCCTCCCCGCCGCCGCCCGGACCTGACTACTCGCCAGCCGGGCACGCTCGTGCCGTGATCGACCTGATCGAGGCTTCGGGTCGTGGACCGGTGCACCTGTTCGGCAACTCTCTCGGCGGTGTCGTGGTGACGCTGGTGGCCGGGTGGCGTCCCGACCTGGTTCGCAGCCTGGTGCTGATCTCCCCGGCACTGCCGCACCTGCGGGTACGGCGGTCCAACGCGCACCTGCCAGTGCTTGCCGTGCCGAGGGTCGGCGAGTCGCTGACCCGGCGCCTGGTCCGGGTCCCGTTGGAGACCAGGGTCCAGTTCACCGTGGACAGCTGCTTTGCCGAGCCGTCCCGGGTGCCGCAGCAGCGGTTGGACGAGGCGGTCTCGGAAGCCGAGGCCCGCGACCGGCTGCCCTGGGCGCAGGAGGCCCTGCTGGGCTCGCTGCGCGGGCTGCTGGCCACCTACTTCTACCGGGTCGGTACTGACGCGCCGTGGCGGGCGGCCGCCCGGGTCACTGCCCCGACGTTGCTCGTGTATGGGTTGGCCGACCGGCTCGTCGACCCGCGCAGCGCATACCGCGCGGCAGGGACGTTCCCCGACAGCCTGCTGGTGGTGGTCCCGCACTGCGGGCACGTTGCTCAGATGGAGCGGCCGGACCTGGTGGGTGGCGCCGTCCGGCGACTGCTCGCCGTCCAACGGCCTCGCTGACCGGCCAGCCTGCCCCGGTTCGGCTCCCGGTGAGGGTAAAGGTTCCGGGGAAGACCAATTTCTTTGACGAACCAGTTGACACGGCCACGGTCCGGTTCGATCATCTCTCCTCAAGGGCTGCGCAACGTGCCCCCCGTGAAGGTCAAGCCCATCCCTGCCGCGGTCCCGGAGATCGGTGGCCCGGTCGGCCCCGCGTCCGCACGTGCGAGGAGCAGTTCATGACCCACACCCCGGCCTCGCCGATTCCGTCACCCGCCGGCCGTGGCGCCTCGGGTGCTGCCCACCCAGGGACCGTCAGCGACGAGCAGCGTCTGCACCAGATGGGGTACGCCCAGGAGCTGCGTCGACACATGTCGGGCTTCTCCAACTTCGCGGTGAGCTTCACGATCATCTCGATCCTCTCCGGGTGCCTGACCCTGTACGGCTACGGGATGAACACCGGGGGGCCAGCGGTCATCGTGTGGGGCTGGCCCGTGGTCGGCGTCATGACCCTGTTCGTGGGCCTGTCGATGGCCGAGGTGTGCTCCAGCTTCCCCACCGCCGGCGGTCTGTACTACTGGTCGGCGAAGCTGGCTCCGTCGAATGCCGCAGCCTGGTCGTGGTTCACCGGCTGGTTCAACTTTCTCGGACAGGTCGCGGTGACCGCCGGTATCGACTTCGGGGCCGCATTCTTCCTCAACGCCCTGCTGGACCTGCAGTTCGGATTCGACGCCCGGCCCTGGCACACGATCCTCCTGTTCGCCATCATCCTGCTGGTGCACGGGCTGCTCAACACGTTCGGCGTGGGGCTGGTCGCCCTGCTGAACGACATCAGCGTCTGGTGGCACATCCTTGGGGTGCTCGTGATCGTCGGAGCGCTGGGCATCGTGCCGACCAAGCACCAGTCGGCCAGCTTCGTGTTCGGACACTTCGTCAACAACACCGGTTGGAGCTCGACGTTCTACGTGGTCATGATCGGCCTGCTGCTGGCCCAGTACACGTTCACCGGGTACGACGCCAGTGCGCACATGAGCGAAGAGACCCACGACGCAGCCCGGTCCGGCCCTCGCGGGATCATCATGTCGATCCTGGTGTCCCTGGTCGCCGGGTGGGTGCTGCTCATCGGGCTGACGTTCGCGATCCAGAACTACACGAAAACCCTGGGCACCCCCACCGGGGTCCCGCCGGCGCAGATCTTCATCGACGCGGTCGGAGCCACCGGGGGGAAGATGCTGCTGCTGGTCGCGATCGGCGCCCAGCTGTTCTGCGGTATGGCCTCGGTCACCGCGAACTCACGGATGATCTACGCGTTCTCCCGGGACGGGGCGCTGCCCGGCTCCGCGTTCTGGCACCGGATCAACCCGCGGACGCGTACGCCCACCAACGCGATCTGGCTGGCCGCGGTGGGCGCGTTCATCCTGGGACTGCCGTACCTGTGGAACGTCACCGCGTACGCGGCGGTCACCTCGATCGCGGTCATCGGGCTGTACATCGCGTATGTCTTGCCGACCTTCCTCCGGCTGTTGCGGGGCGACCGGTTTCAGCGAGGCCCCTGGCACCTCGGTCGGTGGAGCACGCCGGTGGGTATCGTCGCGGTGGTGTGGGTGATATTCATCACGATCCTTTTCATGCTGCCCACCGCATCCCCCATCACGGTCAACAGCTTCAACTACACGCCGATCGCGGTCCTGGCCGTGCTGGGTTTCGCCGGGATCTGGTGGGCCGTGTCGGCAAGGCGTTGGTTCACCGGCCCGCGGGTGCAGGGTAGCGAGGAGGAGCTCGCCGCGATCGAGGCCGAGCTGGAGTCCCTGGGCTGACGGGCTCACGAGCAGCCGGTCTCACGCGCCGTCGGCTGGGGTCGAGACGTGCTGGTCGAGGCCGGTGTGCCTGGGCCACGGGAGGGCTAAGGTGCTCCTCGAGCAGGCCGGTGCTGGTGCCGAGTCGGATGGTGGTCACACGTGTCGGTGCCCTCGCAGGTCCACGGTGATCCCGGACCGGCCCCGGTGGTGGCTTCGATGCTGGCTCGTTCCCTGTTCCGCCCGGTCCGGGACCGGAACATCTTCGAGGCGACCGTCGAGCGGCTGGCCCAGGGCATCCGGCTGGGACTGGTGCCGACCGGGAATCGTCTGCCGCCCGAGCGGGAGCTGGCCGAGGCGCTGGCAGTCAGCCGGGTCACTCTCCGGGAGGCCATCAAGGCGCTGCGCCAGGCCGGCATGGTCGATTCCCGCCGGGGGCGTACCGGGGGGACCTTCGTGATCTACGATGCGGGGGACCAGCCGGCTCCGGACGAGGGGGCCGAGCAGGTGGCCCGGCGGATGGGGGCGGCCTTGGACGAGGCGTTGGACTTCCGCCGCGTGGTCGAGCCGGGCACGGCGGCGCTGGCGGCGTCGCGACCGCTGATGGCCGGGGATCGACAGGCGCTGCGGGTGGCCCTCGTCGAGTGCACGGGGGCCACCGACGACGCCAGCCGGCGGATGGCGGACTCACGGCTGCACCTGACGATCGCCGGGGCGGCGGGGTGCCAGCCGCTGGCCACAGCGGTCGCCGAGGGTCAGATCCGCCTGGACGAGCTGTTGCGCGCGATCCCGGTCATCCGCCGGAACATCGCGCACTCCGACGCCCAGCACGCCGCGGTGGTCGACGCGATCCTGGCCGGTGACCCCGAGCGCTCGCGGCGGCACATGGAGGAGCATGTCGATGCCACCGCCGCGCTGCTGCGGGGCTTCCTCGGTTGAGCCGGAGGGTCGCACGCCGCGAGCGGTGCCCCGGATGGTCCGCGGATCGCCTCCGGCCAGCCGATCGGGGAGGGGTGACGCGGACTATCAGAAGGTCTACTGTCAGTCCATTCACACCCTAGGAGGTCATCCATGAGTGACGCTCGCGGCCGGCTCTCGGTCCATCAGCTGACGGCGGCGGTCGAGGCCGGTGAGGTCGATACCGTGGTGGTGGCGCTGACCGACATGCAGGGACGGCTGTCCGGCAAGCGGATCCACGCCCGTCACTTCCTGGACGAGGTCCTGGCGCACGGTACCGAGGCGTGCAACTACCTGTTGGCCGTGGATGTGGACATGAACACGGTGGGCGGGTACGCCATGAGCTCGTGGGAGCGCGGGTATGGAGACTTCATGCTGCGGCCCGACCTGTCCACCTTGCGGTGGCTGCCATGGAACCCCGGCTCGGTCCTGCTGCTTGCCGACATCGCCTGGGAGGACGGCTCGCCGGTCGTGGCATCCCCCCGGCAGGTGCTGCGCCGACAGCTCGACCGGCTGGCTCGTCGCGGCCTGACCGCGATGGCCGGCACGGAGCTGGAGTTCATCGTGTTCCGGGACACCTACGAGCAGGCGTTCGACAAGGGGTACCGCCACCTGGTACCGGCCAACCAGTACAACGTGGACTACTCCATCCTGGGCACCGGGCGGATCGAGCCCTTGCTGCGCCGGATCCGCAACGAGATGGCTGGTGCCGGGCTGAACCCGGAGTCCGCCAAGGGCGAGTGCAACCTGGGGCAGCACGAGATCGCCTTCCGGTACGACGAGGCGCTGGCCACCAGCGACCACCACGTGGTCTACAAGACCGGGGCGAAGGAGATCGCGGCCCAGGAGGGGTTGAGCCTGACCTTCATGGCCAAGTACGACCAACGCGAGGGGAACTCCTGCCACATCCACCTGTCGCTGCGCGGGGCCGAGGGCACCTCCGTGCTCGCCGGCGACGGGACGGGGGACCGGGCGGGCTTCTCCCCGCTCATGGAGCACTTCCTGGCCGGTCAGCTCGCCGCGCTGCGTGAGCTGACGCTGTTCTACGCACCGAACATCAACTCCTACAAGCGGTACGTCCCGGGCTCGTTCGCCCCCACGGCGGTGAAGTGGGGGCGGGACAACCGGACGTGCGCGATGCGCGTCGTCGGGCACGGGTCGGGCCTGCGGGTGGAGAACCGCGTGCCCGGGGGGGATGTCAACCCCTACCTGGCGATCTCCGCCATGGTCGCAGCCGGGCTGCACGGCATCGAGAACGAGCTGCCGCTGGAGCCGGCGTTCGCCGGCAACGCCTACGCGGCGGTGGACTCCGGGCAGGCCGAGAGCGTCCCGCACACCCTGCGCGACGCCTTGGAGCTGTGGGAACGTTCGTCGATCGCTCGGGACGCCTTCGGCGAGGAGGTCGTGGCCCACTACGCGAACTACGCGCGTGTCGAGCTGGCCGCATATGACTCGACCGTCACCGACTGGGAGAGGGTCCGCGGATTCGAACGACTCTAGGGCGGCCGTCGTCGGAC